>JAIEPP010000109.1 GCA_019748335.1 Xanthobacteraceae bacterium | reverse complement strand
CAGGATTTTCCGCCCCTACTTCTCGGCGCTCCCAGCCTTCTTCGGCCTCGGTGGTCCTTCGACCGCGGGCAGCGACTTGATGTATTCCGCCATCGCGGCGCGATCGCCCGGCGCCAATTGCGAGGTGTTGCGGATCACCCGCGCCATCGATCCGCCGGCAGTGTCGCCGTCGGGCAGCTGCCCGGTTTCGAGGAAGTAGTCGATGTCCTTCACGCTCCAGTCGGCCAGCCCCTTCTGCGTGATGTTGGGCACCCACCCCTCGCCCTCCGGATTGGGGCCGCCGGCGAAGCGTTGGGCGGCGACGATGCCGCCGAGGAAATTGCGCGGACTGTGGCACTCCGCGCAGTGGCCGAGACTGTTGACGAGATAGGCGCCGCGATTCCACGACGGCGAATGCGCGGCATCCGGCGCGAACGGCTTGACGTCCGTGAACAGGAATTTCCAGACCCCGACATTGCGGCGGATGTTGAACGGCAACGGCACGTCGTGATCGCGCACCTTGCCGGCGACCGGCGCCAGCGTTTTCAGATAGGCGAACAAATCCCTGACGTCTTCGATTTTCGCATGCTGGTAGGACGTGTAGGGAAACGCCGGGAAATAATGCGCGCCTTCGGGCGAGGTCCCCTTCAACACCGCGGTGACGAAATCGGCCTCGGTCCAGCGGCCGATGCCGTCGTTCGGATCGGGCGAGATGTTGGGCACGTAAAATGTCCCGAACGGCGAAGTGATCGCAAGCCCGCCGCCGAGCTTGAGGCGATCGGGCTGGTTCGGCGCCGCGTGGCAGGAGGAACATCCACCGGCATTGAACGTTGTGAGCCCGTTGGCAAGATCAGCTGTCCGCGGTGGAAGCGCGCTTGACGCGACGACGGCCGGACTAGTCAGCCACCAGAAAAAGCCCAGGCCGGCAATGCCGGCCAGCACCGCAGCAAGGAGAATTCGTCGCAGCATTCACCAATCCGTCATCAGGCGTCTCGAACCGACAGCTAGTATGAACGCAGTCTGCGTCATAAGCTTCCCTGAAATCTTCGGCGTTCAAGGCCGTTTCGGGAATAAATCTGTAAAGGCGTTGTTTTGAGGCTGACACCAACGTTTGTCGTCAACAGGGAGAATACCATGTCGAACAAGACCATGATTGCCACGCTGGCACTGGGGGCGGCGATCGCCTTTTCGGGTACCGCCTACGCCGACAAGATGAAGGCTGTGCTCGACGGCAAGTCCGAAGTGCCTGCGAATGCCAGCGCCGGAACCGGTACGGCAGACATCGACTACGATCCCGCCAGCAAGAAGCTGAGCTGGAAGCTGACCTATTCCGGCCTGTCGGGCGCTGCCACCGCCGCGCATTTCCATGGCCCCGCCGAAGCCGGCAAGAACGCCGGCGTCGCGGTCGCGATACCGAACGCCACCTCGAGCCCGGCCGAGGGCAGCGCCACGCTGACCGACGCTCAGGCCGCCGACCTGGTGGCCGGCAAGTACTATGTCAACATCCACACCGCGGCCAATCCGGGCGGCGAAATCCGCGGCCAGGTGACCAAGTAACCGACCAAGTAAGTGACGAACCAGGACCGTCAAAGGGCGTGTCCGGAAAATACCAGGGGGCGGGCGCATCAAGGCGCCAGCCCCCTTTTTTCTCGAGGTTCAAGAGTTCACTTGAGCTTTAAACGATACGTCTCGTGGCAATCGGTGCACTTGCTGTTGATCGAGTCGTAGGCAACCTTCAGGCTGGCGACATCCTTGATCTTGCCCTTCGCGTCTGCGATCGCCTTGACTACGGGCGGTATCTTTGAGTCGAAATCGGCCTTGTTCTGCCAGATTTTTTGTGACGATCCGTAAGTTGCATTTACCACATCCTCCTTGGGATTGGTCGCGAACACGCTGGCGATCGTGGGCACGCTTTCCTCAAGCTGCGCGATAGCGGCATTAATCGCTGCTTGATCGTAGGGAATTTCGCCCTTTACGGTTTTCAGCATCACCGTGTACAGGCTCTTGGCCTGTGCCCTCATCAGATTGTCCTGCTTAACGGCGACATCCTGCTGCGCCACAACCACGCCAGCACCGAACAACAAGGCCCCTGCGGCCACCACGATCCGCTTCATCCGCCAATTCTCCATTTCGCTAGCGTTACCAGAAGACACCGCGAGCTCACTGCTGCGACCGCGGCGCCATCCTGTTCGAATCCCGCATGCGGAGCATTATTCCCCTGCCTCCCGGAAAATATCAGAGGTTATGCCGCTTCTGGGCCTCTCGGATCGCGATCCAGACTCGCTCGGCGGTCGCCGGCATGTCGATGTGGTCGATCTTGTATTCGCGCCACAGGCCCTCGACGATCGCGTTGACGATCGCCGGACAGGAGCCGATCGCGCCCGCCTCGCCCGCGCCCTTGACGCCGAGCGGATTGGTCGTGCACGGCACGTTGTGGGTTTCGAAATGGAATGACGGGCCGTCGGCCGCGCGCGGCAGCGCGTAGTCCATGAAGGTGCCGGTCACGAGCTGGCCGTCGGCCGCACTGTAGACCGCCTGCTCCATCAAGGCCTGGCCGATCCCCTGCATCGCGCCGCCATGGACCTGGCCGGCGAGCAGCAGCGGATTGAGGGTGACGCCGAAATCGTCGACGATGACGTAGTTGACGATCTTGATGATGCCGGTGGCGGGATCGATCTCGACCTCGGCAAGGTGCGTGCCGTTCGGATAGGTGCCGTCGGCCTGCGCGAAGGTCGCGCTGGCGTTCAGCTTCGACGGATCGGTGCCCGGACGCTTCGCCAGATCGGCGAAACTGATCGAGCGATCGGTACCGGCAATCCGTATCCGGCCGTCGCTGACTTCCAGATCGAGCGCGCTGGTCTCCAGCGCTTCGGCCGCGATTTCCTTCAGCTTGTTGCCGAGCTCGCGGGTGGCGCGTTCGACGCTGACGCCGCCGGTCGGAATCGAGGCCGAGCCGCCGGTACCGAGGCCGGTCTTGATCTTGTCCGTGTCGCCCTGCAATACGTGGACGCGCTCGGGCGGCAACCCGAACTGCTCGGCGATCAGTTGCGCATAGGCGGTCTGGTGGCCCTGCCCGCTCGACTGGGTGCCGATCAGGATGGTGACGTCGCCATTGGGATCGAGCGCGACATTGGCGGTCTCCTCGCCCATGGTGCCGCAGACCTCGACGTAGCTTGCGAGACCGATGCCGCGCACCAGGCCGGCTTTCTTCGCGGCCTTGGCGCGCTTTGGAAATTCCTTCCAGTTGGCGATATCCATCGCGCGCTTCAGATGCGCGTTGAAGTCGCCGGAATCGTAGATCTTGCCGGTCGCGGTCTTGTACGGCATCGCCTTCGGCGAGATGAAATTCTTGCGCCGGATCGCATCCGGCGTCATCCCGAGTTTTCGCGCCGCCGCGTCAACCAGACGCTCGATCACGTAGGCCGCTTCGGGACGTCCGGCGCCGCGATAGGCGTCGACCGGTACGGTGTTGGTGAAGACGGTGCGGACGCGGCAATGGAAGGCCTGGATATCGTAAAGCCCGGGCAGCATGCCGGCCCCGCCATGCGGGATATAGGGACCGAAGGTAGAGAGATAGGCGCCCATGTCGCCCATCAGGTCGACATCCATGCCCAGAAACTTTCCGTCCTCCGCCAGCGCCATCTTCGCCGTGGTGACGTTGTCGCGGCCCTGCGCGTCGCCCATGAAGTGATCGGCGCGATCCGCGGTCCACTTGATGGTCTTGCGCAGTTTCTTCGCTGCCACCGCGATCAGCGCGTATTCGCGATAGGGAAACAGTTTGGTGCCGAAACCGCCGCCGACGTCGGGGCAGATCACCCGAATCTTTTCCAGCGGCATCTTCAGAACCATGCCGCCGATGATCTCGCGCAGCCGATGGCTGCCCTGGCTGCCGATGGTCAGCGTCAGGTGATCGCGCTTGGCGTCGTATTCGGCGACCGCGGCGCGCGTCTCCATGAAGTTGGTGACGATGCGCGGGTTGACGATCGAGACTTCGGCGACCGCATGGGCCTTGGCAAAGGCGGCATCGGTTGCCTGCTTGTCGCCGATCGGCACGTCGAACAGCACGTTGCCGGCATGATTTGGCCAGACCTGCGGCGCGCCCTTCTTGATGGCATTGAGGAGCCCGACCACGGCCGGCAGCGGCGTCCACTTGACCTCGATCGCCTCGATCGCGTCGCGGGCCTGGTCGATGGTGTCGGCGACCACAAAGGCGATGGCATCGCCGACATGGCGGACTTCATCCCTGGCGAGGATCGGATAGGGCGGGCCCGTGAACGGGTCGGTTTCCAGATTGAACAGGCACGGCAGGTCGCCGAGATCCCTGACGTCGTCGGCGGTCAGCACCGCGCCGACGCCCGGCATGCCGCGGGCCTTGGTGACGTTGATGGTGAATTTCGCATGCGCATGTGGCGAGCGCAGCATCAGCGCATGCATCGCAGCGGACGGCGCGTGATCGTCGGTGTAGCGGCCCTTGCCGCGAATCAGCGCGTCGTCTTCCTTTCGGCGCACGCTGTGGCCGACGCCGAACTTGATGGGAGCAGCCATCGTATCTCCGATTTTTTATAGCGTCTTCGAGCGAAGTGGACACCGGTCCGCAAGAAGAAAACGCGTCAAAACAAAAAGCTAGAAGCGTTCCATATTGCAGCGGTTCGCGTGCCAGCGCAAACGGCTTTCGGCGGGTCAATTGCAGCCGCAGTGCGGCAGCAGCGATTGTCCCGACGAACCTTTCCCGATGCCGCCACAAAAAAAAGCCCGGACGATACCGGGGCTTTAATTTGCAGAAGGAAGATCAGGCCGGGATCAATACCTCGCGCCCACCGGGCCGCCCAAGGTGTAGTTCAGGCCGACCCGCAGGATGTGGTCGCGGAAGTGCGAATCCACATTGGCGCCGATCGTGGCTCGCGTTTTTCCCGTACATGTTGCAAAAATGGCCCATCGCGATGTGGCGGCGCTAGTGTCTTATTTTTCATTTATTTACAAAGACTTACCGTGAAGTCTGACGATCGCGCAGCAGCGAGAATATCCAACCGCGGCCGAACAGCACGAGGATTGAAAACCCGTACACGAACGCGCCGACCGCCATCAGCAGCAGCAACGCGGTCTCGTCGCGGAATGCCGGCATCTGCGCGAAATAGACGCCGGCGAATCGCGCGGTGCCCCATAACGCGGCCGAAACCAGCACGCCTGCCGCGGCAAATTTGAGCAGCGATTTGAGAAAGGCCCGATCGAAATCGAGGTAGCCCGCGCGCACCGCAAAGAACAGCACCAGCAGCAGGTTGATCCAGGCGCCAACGGCGGTCGCGAGCGCCAGGCCGATCTGGGCCAGCGATCCCATCAGGGCGACCTTGAGCGCCACGTTCACGGTCAGTCCGGTAAGCGAGGCCTTGACCGGGGTGGCGGTATCCTGGCGCGCGTAGAACGCCGAGACCGCACTTCGAATCGTCACGAATGGAATGAGACCGATCGAATAGGCCGCCAGCGTAGCGCCGGCGGCGGCGGCATCGGCGCTGGTGAACGCGCCGCGGGTAAACACCGCGCGCATGATCAGGTCGGGCACGGTGACGAACGCGGCAACGAACGGCACGGTCGCCAGCAGCGTGAACTCGAAGGCGCGGCGCTGCGACGCCGCGGCACCGGCGTCGTCGCCTGCCGTGATCCGGCGTGACATTTCCGGCAGCAGAACGGTGCCGACCGCAATCCCGAT
>JAIEPP010000017.1 GCA_019748335.1 Xanthobacteraceae bacterium | reverse complement strand
TGGCCGTCCAGCGTTTCCGGCAAGGGATCGCCAAACCGCGGACGCCTGATGTCGAGGGGATGACCGAGCGCGCGCAGCGCATTGCCGACCCGCCCGGGGGTCGATGTCTCCTGATGCAGGATAATCAGAACCGGCAGCAACGGCGCCGCGGCCGGCGTAAGCAGCGCCCTCCGCCCCGGAAAGGGCAGGATGTTGTCGCCATTTTTGTTCGACCCGAACGACATCGAAATTGCCTGGGGCACCTCAAACCGAAACCATACCTAAGTGGGTGTTAATTTCGGGTGAGTTCACATGAACTTGCAGAATATATAAGCAAGTCGCGGGCCAGACGTGTCCGACATCACGCTTCCGGTCAAACCGATGGGAAATCTCAGCGCTGGCGCAGCTGCAGGCGGCCGACCGCGCCCAGGATAAATGACCGCGGGAACAACCGAAGCAGGAACGGCACACTCTTGATGCCGAGACCGGGCAGCACTGCCCGCTGGTTGGACATCAGCCCCCGATAGGCCTGACGCGCGACTTCGGCCGGAACGACGTTGAGGACGACCGAGTCGAACCCGGGCTTGAAGCCGGCGCGCGCCTGAAATTCCGACGGAACCGGGCCGGGGCAGACCACGGTGACGCGGACCCCGTGCGGCGCCAGCTCCGCGCGCAGCGCCTCGCTGAACGACAGCACATAGGCTTTCGATGCGTAGTAAACCGCCATTCCCGGGCCGGGCAGAAAGCCCGCGATCGAGCCGAGATTGAGGATGCCGCCGCGGTGGCGGATCAACTGGTCCGAGAACCGCAACGACAGATCGGTCAGCGCGCAGATATTCACCGCGATCATTTCGAGCTGAACAGCGCGGTCGTGCTGGACCGCCCGGCCGTACAGGCCGAAGCCCGCATTGTTGACGACGTACTCGACCTCGACGCCGGATGCGGTCAAGGCTTCCGCAATCCTGTCGCCCGAATCCGGCAGTGTGAGGTCGTAGGAAATGACGATCGGCGCGGCACCGCCCGCAGCCGCGATTTCGCCCGCCAGCGTGTTCAGGCGATCGGTACGCCGCGCCACCAGCGCCAACCGATGGCCCTTGGATGCGAAGACGCGCGCCAACTCGGCGCCTATGCCCGCCGATGCACCGGTAATCAGCGTCACTCGCTCGGTCACGATTGCAAGCTCTTCATTCAATTTCAGGTTACGCCGCGAACCGAAGGACGAGAGCATAGCCTTGCGGTGTGACGCAAGCCACCGGCTCACATGACGGCATGCAAACGCGGAACGGTTGCGGAGAAAATGCCGTATTTTCCGGGCCTATTGCATTACCGTCACGTTACGCCGCACATTAAAATTTCGTTATGTTCAATGCCGGGCACAGTAAGGCGCCGTATCACAGCGCCGCGTCCGCCGACTTCGCGGACCCCGTCGAGGCGACCGACTGCCGCTCCGCCACAAGATGCTTGAGCTCGATCCGGTCGCGTGAGGAGACAGCGAGCAGATCCGCGGCGCGCCAGACCACGTTGTCCTCGAATTCGCTGACCTGGCCATCGGCATAGACCAGCTCCCACATCATCTCGATGATGCGCCGCCGACCCTCCTCATCCACCGAACGCATGATGACGCTGGTGAAATGATAGAGATCGACCGCCTCGCCCTCGACCCTGGTCGCCGACGCGATCAGGCGGTCGGCGGTGCCGGGGTCGAGCTTGAAGCTCGACTCGATCAGGCTGTGCAATTTGCGTTTCTCGACCGCGGTGGGCTCGCCGTCGAGCGAGACGACATGAACCAGCAGCGCGGTGGCGGCCAGGCGATAGCCGGTATCGTCGAACGCGCGCTCCTGATCCGCGCTGGGGGTAACGATGTCGGCGATGAATTGGCGAAGTCCGTCGAGCATTGACATCTCTGGGTCATGAACTGCGATGCAAGGTATATGGCGCGGAAAGTCGCTCCTTGCAATTGCGGCGAGTTGGGCGGGTTGCATTACGTTTCGGCAATCTTGCTCCTGGCAGGGCCTGCCAATGACCCCTCCCCGTCATTGCGAGCGAAGCGAAGCAATCCATCTGACCGCAAGGAAGTCTGGATTGCTTCGCTCCGCTCGCAATGACGGCTGAGCCCTATTCAAGGTATCTCGTACACCACGATCTTGTCGGCGATGCCGCGCAGCGCGGCTTGCTTCTGGATCGGCTTGATCGCCTCTTTCTCCAGGATCGTGGCCACCGCGGGCGAATCGATGATCGGTCCCGTGATGTGGATCTCCTGCGAGGTCGACAGGCTCTGCACGCGCGCGGCGATATTGACGGTCTGGCCGAAATAATCCTGCCGCTCGTTGAGCATCACCGCGAGACACGGCCCCTCGTGAATTCCGATCTTGACGATCAGGTCCTCGGTGCCGCGCTGGAGATTGAGCGCCGTCATCGCGGCGCGCATGCGAAGCGCCGCGGCCAGCGCATGTTCGGGCCTGATGAAGGTCGCCATCACGGCGTCGCCGATGGTTTTGACCACCGCGCCTTTTTCCGACGAGATGATTTCCAGCAAGGCATGAAAATGGGCGCGCACCAGGTCGAAGGCGGCGAGATCGCCGACCCGCTCATAGAGCGCGGTAGATCCCTTCAGGTCGGTGAACAGGAAGGTCAGCGAGGTGATCTTCAGCCGCTGATCGACGTGGAGATTGTCGGCCTTGTAGACGTCGCGAAAGGTCTGGTTGGTCAGCATCCGCTTGGCGGTCAGGAACGGCTTGCGCTTGCCGATCAGATGATGGAGCCCGTCGGCCGCGATGAAGACCGAAGGCAATACCCGCACGTCGGTCTGGTTGTCGAGCGCCAGCCGCAGCGGACCGGGACGCATGGTCGTGGTGCCCGTCGGCGCATGCACCTTGTTGTAGATCAGCGAAAGTTGCTGACGCTCTTTGGTCGGCTCGCCCTGGACGTCGATGAACTGCGCAGCGTGCGTCACCGGTTCGAACACGATGATGAATTCCGCCGGCAGTTGCAGCGACAGGACGGCCTTTTCGCCGGCCGGCAGCTCCAGCACATCCAGCGTCACTTCGTCGGTCAGTGCTGCAAAGGATTCCTTGTTGAAGTCGACGCCGGAACTCCAGAACACCTGTTTGAAATATTCCCAGATCGGCAGCGTATTGGGATCGTGCGCGGCGATACGCCGGACCCGTGGGCTGACCGTAAAGGCAACCTCGACCTGCTCGTCGACCGAGGCTTCGTAACCCGCGGCGCACAGTGCGCAGTTGTAGTCGTCATGCCGCAACGATTTCAGCGTCGAATGCGCGTCGAGCACGCCGCCGCAGCCCGGGCACAGCACGTTCCAGGTCAGTTCGAACAGGCCGAGCCGTGAGGCGTGCAGGAAGCCGGAAATCACCCGTTCCTCGTCGAGCCCGGTCCGCTTGGCGAAATCCAGCACATTGATGCGGTTGAGTTCGTGGTCTTCGCCCTCGTCGATCAAACGCCCAATGGCGTCGGCGACGGCAGGGTCGGCGGTCTGCTTCAGGACGGAAAACTGGGCCTGTATGTCGCTCATGCTGCCAACTTACGTGGAATCGCGGCATTGCTCCAGCAATGCTCAGGAATAGTCACGACGCGTTTCTACCGCGGCGTGATCGCAAACATCGGCGAACGGTCGGGCTGGGTGGTGACCACACCGACCGGCATCACCGGTTCCTTGTCGAGCAGGCCGATCCGGAACGCGCCGATCATCTTGGCCAGCGCCAGGGTTGCTTCCACCAGGGCGAAATGCGCGCCGATGCAGACGCGCGCACCGACGCCGAACGGCAGGTAGGCAAAGCGATCGGGCGGCGTGCCGGTCATGAATCGGGATGGGTTGAACGCGTTCGGATCGCGCCAGAGCTTTTCGTGCCGATGCAACAGCCACGGCGCGATCAGAATGACGTCGTTCTTTTTGACCGGCATGCCGGCAATCGTGTCCGGTCCCGCCGCCGCACGCGCGATCAGGAACGCCGGCGGATAAAGCCGCATGGTCTCGTCAACCACGGCGCGGGTGAATTTGAGCCGATCAAGATCGAGCGCGCCGTCGACGGTGGCGGCCTGCACCTCGGCAGCAACCTGTTCCTGGGCGGCGGGATCGAGCGCCAGCAGATAGAGCGACCAGAACAACGCGGTGCCGGTCGTTTCATGGCCGGCCAAAATCATGGTCGCGACCTGATCGCCGAGCTGCGCGTCGGTGAAGGCTTCGCCGGTCTCCGGATCGCGCGCCGCGCCCATCAGGTCAAAGAGGTCGTTGGGCGGCGCGCCTTCGTTCTTGCCGGCGGCGCGGCGTTCGGCCATCAACATGCCGACGAAGGCGGTCCAGCGCTTGCGGAAGCGGGCGCGCGAAAAATCCTGCGGGCTCGGCCAGTTCAGCGGCAGCAGCAGATCGAGAAAGTGCGGCCGCGCCAGCCGGTCGCCATATTCCATCACGAAATCGCGCAAGGCGGCGCCGTGACGGTCCATGCCGAACGAGAACATGGTACGGCCCGCGATCTCCAGCGTCATCCGCTGCATCGCCTCGCGCAGGTCCACCGGCGCGTTGCTGGCAGCGCGGAGCTTTGCGATGGTATCATCGGTCGCCGCCAGCATGTGCGGAATCAGCGTGGTCACCGCGCGCGGCGTAAAAGCCGGCGCCAAAGTCCGGCGCTGATGTTTCCAGGCACGGCCCTCGGCAATGAGCAGACCTTCGCCGAGGATCGGACGCAGCACACGGAGGCCGGCCGGGGTCCGCGTATAGTTCTCGTAATTGTCGACCAGCACGTGCCGGATCGCGTCCGGCGCGTTGAGGATGAAGCTGCTGCGTCCGAAAAAGCGGCCACGAATGATGTCTTCTTCATAGGCGCGCTGGCCCCAGGTGGCGATGACGCTTTCGCGCATCATCTTCATCCGCCCCAGCGCCGTCGTGGTTTCGGCCGCCCGCGGCGGGCTCGGCGGCACCAGCAGCTTTCGCGCGGCCGGCAACTCGTAGGCTTCGGCTATGCTCATGCGTCCCTCGCTCGAACCGCAGCAAATCCCGCGAACCCGGCGCCAGGAAGGCGCAGGGCTCACAAGAGCTAATAAGTCAGTTCGGCCACTGCAATCCGGTTTTCCGACGCCGGCCAGGCCCGCGCCACAATCCGCTCCTGGTTGAACAGCGCTACCACGGGGCGGCCGATTTCCGCGGCCGGAATCCTCACCGTCGTGACCGAGTCGGTCGGTACACCCGGCTTGACGTCCGTGGGTTCCTTGCCGTCGAGCAGCACGACGTCACGCGGCAGGCCGAAATAGCCTCGCGGCCGAGACATCAAGACCACGCACCCTGCGCCGGCGTCGGCCGGTCCCAGCGCCCGCGCCGCGCGTAGATGCACGATGTCGGAGGAGCGCGGAAACGGCGAGCGGTAGAAATGCGTCGTGGTCGAACCGGGAGACGTCAGCACGATCTCCAGATACCAGTCCGGCTCGACGCTGGCCGGTCCCCAGCGGCCGTCCGCGCCGGTCTGCGACGAGTGAATCGGACCGCCGATCCGATCCCCGGTATCGGCGGACACGCGATAGACGTCGACCGACGCGCCCGACACCGGACGATTGGTTTGAACGCCGCCGGGCGTGCCCGTGACCAGGCCGCTGAGACTGACTTCGGCTTCCGGCGCGATCTCGATCCGCGACGGTTCGCGGCCGGCAATGAATTTGTAGATCTCGCGAAACGCCCGCCGA
>JAIEPP010000189.1 GCA_019748335.1 Xanthobacteraceae bacterium | reverse complement strand
TGCTGTCGATGGGCGACTGCGGCTGTCGGGCAGCATTTGGCAACGGTTGACCGGCTTTGGTGTCGGGAAGAGTCGTTTTAGGGGCTTGTCCTTGAGGAGCTGGCTGGGTCGGCGGCGAAGGAGCAGGCAGGAGCTGGCCCGCGACGGGTGGCTTGCCGTTGACGGGTGGCAGTGGTTGTCCGGGAGCGCCGGGCAGCGGCTGACCGGCTTGGACGTCGGGAAGCGTTACTTTCGGGGCCTGTCCTTGAGGAGCCGGCTGGGTCGGCGGCGAGGCAGCGGGCGACGGTTGGCTCACGACTGGCGGCTTACCATTTATCGGTGGCGTCACACCGGGCGGCATCTGACCGGGAGGCAGAGCGTTTGGCGGAGCTTTATCCTGAATCGGGATCGCTTTTGGAGCAACCGATGGCGGAAGCGAAGGTGCCAGCAGAGCGGCGGCGCCGGCACCAGCAATACCCGCACCTGCAATGCCGGCGTTGGAAGGCGACGATTTTGATGCGGCAGGAGGCTGCGTCTGAGATGCTGGGGACTGCGGTGGAGGCGAGAAAGTCTGGCTCTGCCCACCTGGATTGGTAATCACAACAGTATTGGTCGTGTTGTTTACGACGACCGTGTTGTGGATGTTATTGTAGATAACATTGCTCGGTGGTGGCGCAACGTATTCGGGCGTGTTGATCCAGGCCGGCACCGGAGCGTAAGCCGGAACAGGAAGAACATATTCGTAGACGGGCGGCGGCGGCGGAGCCAGATCGATGAAGTAGACCGGCCTCGGCGGCAAGAAAAATAGCGGCGGTGGCGGAGGCGGCTCAAAGCCAAAATCCGGATCGTCGAAAATCAATACCGGCCGTTCGACGTAAATCACCTCGTCTGGCGGCGGCGGTGGCACGTCGTATGTGATGATTTCAAATCTTAGAGGCGGTTCGAGAGCAGCCGTCAAATATGCAAGACGCCGCCGTGCATCGTTGGCATGGAAGCCGTTGGGATAACGGCGCAGATACGACCAGTAAGCGGGGGGCGTATTGACGTTCCGGCTGCGCCGCCACGTAATGGCTTCGCGGCGGGCGGCAACAATCGCTCGCACGCGCCGTGCCATCGGATCGTTAGGATAGGCAACGAGGAAGTTTTCATAGTCCTGCAGATTATCGCGATCGAGCGCCGCGAGATATGCATCCTGCGCGTCAAAATCGCGGATGGGCTTCGAGCGGATCCTTGACGTCTGTTCGGGCGAAACCTGGGGTGGAGGGGCATCCGGCGCCCGCTGGAAAAAGTAAAACGGCGCCTGCAGCTTCGAAGTGTTCCATGGCACTTGCGCGCCCTTGGTGATCTCGTTCACCCGAAGCCGAATCCGGTTGAAAAGGTCTGCGACCGGAAGGCCACCCTCGCGCATCATCTCCGCAAGCGCCTGAGCATAGGATGAATACGGACCGGCTTCGCTCTGGGCAACCGTTCCTGGCGCAGCATTGAAGGCGATCAGAGTTCCAGCTTCTGGCTCGACAAGGGCCAGACCGCCCGCAAGTTGGGGTCCGGATTTGGCAAAAGGGTTAGCCCGAGCCGCGTCAAGAATGACGATGCTCGCCTTGATGCCGAGAGCCGCAAGCGGCTTGGTGTAGTCCGAAACGCGCAAAGCCTCGGCTGAGACATTCGCATCACGGGCAATGTTCGCGTCCGTGGGTACGAAGTAGTTTTCACCCTCCAGCTGCAATCCGTAGCCGCTAAGATAGACGAATGCCACCGTATCAGGGCCTGCCGTTGATGCCTTTGCGATAAAATCCCGGAACGTCCGCCGCAGGGAATCTTGATCGAGGTCGCGAACCCCAACCACATCGAATCCAGCTGCCTGAAGAGTTTGCGCGATCAAACCAGCATCGTTGGCGGGCGTCGGAAGGGCTCCGGACGAGTAATTAGCATTGCCGACAACCAAGGCGATCCGCTTTTCAGCGGCTCGTGCTCCTGTAAAAGCAGTACCAAAAAGGAGAAGCACCGAAACGAAGGTAATTGCGAAATTGCGATGATGCTTCATGAGAAACTCGCGATAGGGAGCCAGACAGCTTCTTTAAGGGCCGCCGCTGAACGGCGTCTGAATGGAACGGGTCAGAAATTAAGCCGATACCCGGACCGCGCCCGTTGGGCCGATCAATGCCGGCTTTCAACGCACGCAGCGCCGACATCAAGGTTCGCGAAACGGCCGAGCCGGATCGTTAGGCCGTCGATCTCGACCTCAATCATTCAGTCGTCTATTTGCCTTGCTTCGACCACGTTTCACCGCCGCAGAGCGATCCTATGCATCCATCGACCCTGAGTTTGGTCGTATCTTCCAACGTGACTTTGCTGGCGTAGGTCTTTCCATCGTCGGCATTGTAGACACGACCTGACCATTTTCGGGTGCCTTGCGGCTTCATGCCAATGAAAAGATGAAGGCCAATGATTTGACGCTTCGCAAGCGATGGATTGGGATTTTTATTGTCGATTTGGGGTTTGCCTGTAGCTTCGTCGATTGGTGCCCTAAGCCAGACAACTCTTCCACAGATTGCGGGGCCGCAGCGACTAACCGCTACCTTGGCATCTCCCGCTTGAGTTAGCCAAATCCCTGATGGATCGTCGACGCTTGATGCTCGGCCGCTTGATGTCACGAACAACACGCCAGCGACGAGAGCCATTCCAAAAACACGAAGCATGCGAACCCTGTGGAGCCATTAGATGATTAAGCTAGGAGACCGTCGTTCAACTCGATGCCATTTAACAACATGCATTAACAACCCAAGGAAAAAACCTCGCCTTGGAGGCGGTCCCAGGCGAGGTTTCTTCTTTAATGCGCGTCGCTGGGGGGAGCGGCGCGCAGGGGGGTATACGACTTGAAACTGACAAGAACCTGACGCGGATCCTCGATTATCGCAGCGCCGCTAGCAATGGTGCCAATGAGTTAAGCAAGTAGTCTGTCTGGATGGCCGCGGTTTGACCTCTGATTTCTTTAGGTGCATTTGTGCCGACCTGCTGGCTGAAGTTGTCTGCTGGGACTTTGGTGAACCAATACTACTTCACGTTCACTGGGGGCTGCCGAAGAGTTCAAAGCGCAAGGCGGCTACCCAAGGTAATTCCGCCAATAGGATGCTCCAGAGGAGCTAGCGATGATGGGCGCTCTCCGATGCGCTATCAAGCCGCATAATTGCCGGTAGCCCCGCTTTCCTCTCGCGAGGAAGAACCATCACCGCAACAATCCTGCCAGTCACGCCCGGCTGACCCCACAGGCTATCAGTCGCGGAGAACTCGAAGTGAATGGCATCCGGCGCGTTTGCGCCTACGCTCCGGACCCACGCACGGCAAACCTCATCATCGCTAAAACACATCGCAGCCCATCCGTTTACGAACGCGTGCTGTGGTGGAATCGGCCATTGGTATTGCAGAGCAAACGGCCGTCGGTAGTGCGGATGATCTGGACTGTAGAATGCCGTCGCAAATGCCAGCGAATTATCGCCGCTGATTGTCGGAAGCGGGGAGTGAGATACCTGGTGCCATCGCCGCGTCAATTCGAGCGCAGCCAGTCGGTAAAAATTGCGGCGCTCTTCGTAGCCGTAGGTGTTTCGATAAAAAGCATGCACTGGCGCTGCGACGGTCACCGCCACCAACGCGATACCGATCACAAGCAAAGTCAGGTTGACCGTATAAAACCGTTCAATCGGATAGCTGGCGCCGCAGACGACGAGAATTCCGATCAGGAACAATCCCTGCATCGCCCAGAGCGAGGTCATGTCTGTGCCGAGCGCAATGGCTACGATTGGCGGAAAGCCAATGGTCCCGGCGCAAACGAGAAACAGGAGCCACAAGCCCGAATTCATCGCACTGAAGTCATCTGGAAATCGTTTTAGCCTGGACTCGGCGATCACCATCCAGCACAGCGCGGGAATTCCCACGATTGCTGCGATCTCAAGGAGGAACATCCATGCTTCCCGCACAGACCGCCAGAACTGCCTCCCACCATGGGTCTGCATGGCATAATCGAACGGCGCGGCACCTGTTGTCGCCAGCCAGTGGAGATGGGGCGCAAGGACGACCAGGCCCACCAGTGCCGAAACCCAAGGTGCTAATGATCCAAAAAAGAGTCGACGCTGCGGATGACAGGCGGCTGCGAAAACAAAGCTGCCGACTAGAAATACCGAGTAATACTTTCCCAACATTGCAACGGCAGCCAGTGCGCCGGCGCCGGCGGCCCATTTGATCTGGCGGGTTTCGAAAGAACGCAGAAAGCAGTAGGCCGACAGCGGCCAGACCGCTAGTAACACAGCGTTGGCGTTAAATCGTTGCGCGTGGAATTGATAGACCGGCAGCAGCATCAGGAGTAGCAGCAAGATCGCCCGTTTGTCGCCTCGAACGAACCGGCGTGCGATCAGATCGACCGCCCATAGCGCAATCGCGGCGTTGGTCATCGCCAGCAACTGGAACGACCAGTCGGTCAGCGGAAACACCAGCATCCAAACATGAGCAATCCATCCCATCAACGGCGGATGCTTGGGATTGCCCCATGAAAAGCTTCGGCCGATCGACCAAGTTTCCAGCACGTCCGGATGAAGGTCACCGCTCTGATATGCGAGCATGAGAAACAGCAGCCAGATCGCGGCAAACCCGACAATCAAAAGTGGGATCGCCCATCCTTTTTCGATTCCGTCCAGCCATGTAAGGAACGGCCGGCGCCAGAGTGCTGGCGCAGCGTCCGAACGTTTTGCCATCGCCCTAAATAGATAGAAATCCAAGCTAAACTCGCAGAAAGGATGACGTCAGTCCGCTCGATATCCGAGTGTCTGATCGAGTGATTGCCGATCATGCTGCAAACATCCATTGCAGCCCAAGCTGACAGGACGCTGACGTGGTCACATTTATTATGTTCCTCGGTGGTTCCTATGCATTGACCAATATCGTCTGCCGTACCCAGCTCGAAACCAGGCGGCGGGCGGCGAACGGTTCCTGCCGCAAAACAATTTGTTGCCTTATCCCAGACTTAAGAAAGCATTAATCACGAAATGTATGATGGACATGGATCCGCGAACGATTTGCGGTCCGCAAGTTGGAGGAAACGTTATGAGAAAAATCGTATCGGCGATTGTGGCTATTACAATCGCCACTGGTGCGCTTCTGTTGCCGGTGTCTGCAAGATCGGAGAATGGTCAAATCGCCGCCGGCGTCGTAGGCGGACTCATCGGTGGAGCGTTGCTGGGAGGCGCTCTGGCGTCACGGCCCGCTCCGCCGCCAGTCTATTATGCGCCTGAGCCGGTCTATATCGAAGAGCCCGCCTGCCGGATCGTTCGCGAGCGCTACTGGGACGGATACGGCTGGGTGTACCGGCGATTTCAAGTGTGTAATTGACCTTATACTCTCGACGGCCTCAGTTTGCTCTACCAGCTCAATTCCGCGTCTACGGGAACGCGGACTAAATCTATGCCCATGGTCGATGTCGAAACCGAGTGTCGTTTGCAGTATAGAAGTTGGCTCGATCGATTAAGATTTCGATCCCTTTCGTATCTATTGCCGCTATACCGCCTTGGCGGAACTCTCTTGCGCCGGCTTGGCGGCGCGGCGAACTTTGCGGTCCAACGCGTGACCGTCCTTGTACTTTGGTGACTTCTAACCGGAAGATAATTCCAAAAATAGGTCGCGTCGCTTCTGGCAGGCGCCAC
>JAIEPP010000691.1 GCA_019748335.1 Xanthobacteraceae bacterium | reverse complement strand
GGGCGTCTTCCCTCGCCGCCAGGCTGCGCAGATGCGCGCCGTCGGCGCCTGCCCGCGCCACCAGTTCGACGTGGCCGTCCAGCAGCAGCGCCGCGCCGCCGTTCTGCACGGCAGGCGCCAGCGCCTTGATGCGCGAGATCATGGTCTTCTGGTCGGTCTCACGAAGCCGCACCAGCACGGCCGCGACGTCGGTCGCCGCCAGCAAGTCCGGAAGACTTGCCGCGAACGGCGACGGATCGTCCAACTCGGGCGTTGCGAGATAGAGGCGCGGCACCGGGCGCGGCGGAGGAGTCTTAGTGGCCATGATGTCGGCTCGATGCCCCCGAACTGCGGCCAAAAAAGGGGCGGGGAAGGACCCGCCGCTTCGAATCAGTCAATTCATCATGAGCGGCCGTCAATGCGTCCGGCCGTCCCGGCTCATGCGACTTTCGGATCAAGTTCGCCCTTGGCGTAACGCCTGGCCATTTCGGCCGTCGTCAGCACCTTCTTGATCTTGCCGGCCTGGCCCGCGGTGTTGAATTCCTGCAGCCGCTGTTTGCACAGCTTGGTCATCGCGTCCATTGCCGGCTTGAGATATTTGCGCGGATCGAACTCTTCCGGATTGTCCTTCAGGACTTTGCGGATCTGGCCGGTCATCGCCATCCGGTTGTCGGTGTCGATGTTGATCTTGCGGACGCCGTGCTTGATGCCGCGCTGGATTTCGGACACCGGCACGCCCCAGGTCGGTTTCATCTTGCCGCCATTGGCGTTGATGATTTCCTGCAGGTCCTGCGGCACCGAGGACGAACCGTGCATCACCAGATGCGTGTTCGGCAGCTTGCGATGGATTTCCTCGATCACGTTCATGGCGAGGATGTCACCGTCGGGCTTGCGGGTAAACTTGTAGGCGCCGTGCGAGGTGCCCATCGCGATCGCCAGCGCGTCGACCCTGGTCTCCTGGACGAACTTCACGGCTTCGTCGGGATTGGTCAGCAACTGGTCGTGCGACAATTTGCCTTCGGCGCCATGGCCGTCTTCCTTGTCGCCCATGCCGGTCTCGAGCGAGCCGAGCACGCCGAGTTCGCCTTCCACCGAGATGCCGCCGAGATGGGCCATGTCGGTGACGGTCTTGGTGACGCCGACATTGTAGGTCCAGTCGGCCGGGCTCTTGCCGTCGGCCTTCAACGAACCGTCCATCATGACCGAAGTGAACCCGGCCTGGATCGCGGTCATGCAGGTGTCGGGGCCGTTGCCGTGATCGAGATGCACGCAGACCGGGATCTGCGGATAGATTTCGGTGACCGCGTCCATCATGTGCTTGAGCATGATGTCGTTGGCATAGGAACGCGCGCCGCGCGAGGCCTGGATGATGACGGGGGCGTCGAGGCTGGAGGCGGCCTCCATAATGGCCAGCGCCTGCTCCATGTTGTTGATGTTGAAGGCCGGCACACCGTAATCATGCTCCGCCGCGTGGTCGAGCAACTGACGTAACGTAATGCGAGCCATCCTTATTCTCCCTTGTCTTTGCGGCGCCCAGCGCCAGATCTGTCTGACGTTAGCTTAGCGCAGTTTTAGAACTTCGACACCGGGCAGAGGTTTCCCCTCCATCCATTCGAGAAACGCGCCGCCTGCGGTCGAAACATAGCTGAAATCCTGGGCAACCCCGGCCTGGTTCAGCGCTGCGACGGTGTCGCCGCCGCCGGCGACCGAAACCAGCTTTCTGGCCTTGGTCCGCTCCGCCGCATGTTTGGCTGCCACCATGGTGCCACGGTCGAACGGGGTCATTTCGAACGCGCCGAGCGGCCCGTTCCAGACCAGGGTCGCGGCATCGTCGATCGCGGCATGAATCCGCGCGGTCGATTGCGGCCCGACGTCGAGGATCATGCCGTCGGCCGGGATCGCGTCCAGCCCATAGGCATGCGAGGGCGAATTGGCCGCGAAGTGATAGGCGACCACGGCATCCACAGGGAGGATGATGGCGCAGTTGGCGGCTTCCGCCTTTTCCATGATCCGCAAGGCGGTCGCGGCGAGATCCTTTTCCGCCAGCGACTTGCCGATGCCGACGCCCTGCGCGTGCAGGAAGGTGTTGGCCATGCCGCCGCCGATGACGAGCGCATCGACCTTGCTGACGAGGTTTTCCAGCAGGTCGATCTTGGTCGAGACTTTGGCGCCGCCGATGATCGCGATGACCGGCTTGGTCGGCGCTTCCAGCGCCTTGCCCAGCGCGTCGAGTTCGGCCTGCATGGTGCGGCCGGCATAGGCGGGCAGCTTGTGGCCGAGGCCTTCGGTCGTGGCGTGGGCGCGGTGCGCCGCCGAGAAAGCGTCGTTGACCCAGATGTCGCCGAGTTTTGCCAATTCAGCCACGAACGCCGGATCGTTCTTTTCTTCCTCTTTGTGGAAGCGGGTATTTTCCAGGCACAGGATGTCGCCATCCTTCATCGCAGCCACGGCTTTGGTCGCGGGCTCGCCGATGCAGTCGTCGGCAAAGGCGACCGGCTTCTTGATGACATGCGAAAGCGCCTCCGCCACAGGCTTCAGCGAATCCTTGGCGTCGCGTCCCTTCGGCCGGCCGAAATGAGCGAGCAGGATGACCTTGCCGCCCTTGCCGGAAATCTCGGTGATGGTCGGTGCGACGCGCTCGAGCCGCGTCGCGTCGCTGACGCGGCCGTTCTCCATGGGCACGTTGAGGTCGACGCGCAGCAGGACGCGTTTGCCCTTTACGTCGACGTCATCGAGGGTGCGGAAGTTAGCCATGCATCTCTCCAGAGCGTCACCCTGAGGTGCGAGCGGCGCAGCCGCGAGCCTCGAAGGGTGGGCCGTCATCCTTCGAGGCGCGCCAAACGGCGCGCGCCTCAGGATGACGGTGACAGACTTACAGCAGCTTGCCCATCGCCACGGCGGTATCGCCCATGCGGTTGGAGAAGCCCCATTCATTGTCGTACCAGGACATCACCCGCACCAGCGTGCCGTTCTGCACCTTGGTCTGGTCCATGTGAAGGGTGGACGAGTGCGGATCGTGGTTGAAGTCGATCGAGACGTTGGGCGCGGTGGTATAGCCGAGGATGCCCTTCATCTCCTGCTCCGCGGCGCGCTTCATCGCTGCGTTGATTTCCTTCGCGTCGGTGGCGCGCTTGGCGACGATCTTGAGATCGACCACCGAGACATTCGGGGTCGGTACCCGGATCGCGACGCCGTCGAGCTTGCCCAGAAGCTCGGGCAGCACGAGGCCGATCGCCTTGGCCGCGCCGGTGGAGGTCGGGATCATCGACAGCGCAGCCGCACGGCCGCGATAGAGATCGCTGTGCAGGGTGTCGAGCGTCGGCTGGTCACCGGTATAAGCATGGATCGTGGTCATGAAGCCGGTCTCGATGCCGACCGTGTCGTTCAGGACCTTGGCGATCGGGGCCAGGCAGTTGGTGGTGCAGGAGCCGTTGGAGACGACCAGATGTTCCCGGGTCAGCTTGTCGTGGTTGACGCCGTAAACGATGGTTGCATCGGCGCCGTCGGACGGGGCCGAAACCAGCACGCGCTTGGCGCCGGCGGTCAGATGCGCTGACGCCTTGGCCTTGGCGCTGAAGATGCCGGTGCATTCCATCGCGATGTCGACGCCGAGTTCCTTCCACGGCAGCTTTGACGGATCGCGTTCGGCCGAAACCTTGATCTTGCCGCTGCCGAGGTCGATCGAGTCGCCATCGACGTTCACGGTGCCGGGGAACCGGCCATGCACGGAGTCGAAGCGCAACAGATGGGCGTTGGTCTCGACCGGGCCGAGATCGTTAATGCCGACCACTACGATATCCTTGCGGCCGGATTCCGCGATGGCCCGCAAGATGTTGCGGCCGATGCGGCCAAATCCATTGATCGCGACCCGAATTGCCATGCTTGTTCTCCCTTAATAGCTGGCGCCGTCCCCGCGGACAGTTTCCACGAAGGAAACGCTCCACGAGGGGCTTACGGCGGATCGCCCGGTTCTGCCGGGCGAGAACGGTCAAGATGGGAACCTAGCTAGCCCTTTTTCCCAACAATCTCAACCGTCAGCCCAAGCGCTTCAGGGCCGCGTTAACCGCAGCCTCGGCGGTAATGCCGAAGTGCTTGTAAAGGTCCTTGGCCGGCGCGCTGGCGCCGAAGCCGTGCATGCCCACGAATTCACCATCCTGGCCGATCACGGCGTCCCAGCCCCAGCGGATGGCCGCCTCGATCGCGATCTTGACCGGCGCATTGCCGATGATGGCCTTCCGGCGGTCCGCCGGCTGCGCCAGCAGCAGCTCGAGCGAGGGCACCGAGACCACCCGCGACGCGATGCCGCGTTCGACCAGCTGCTTCTGGGCGGCGACAGCGATCTCGACCTCGGAGCCGGAGGCGAACAGCGACACCTTGGCTTCGCCCTGGGCTGCGACCAACTCGTAGGCGCCATGGCTGCAGGGATTATCTGACGGAGCCGAGGTGCGCAGTTGCGGCAGGTTCTGGCGGGTCAGCGCCAGCACCGTCGGGCCGTCGATCCGGTTGAGCGCCAGTTCCCAGCACTCCGTGGTCTCCATGGCGTCGCAGGGCCGGAACACGCGCATGTTGGGAATCGCACGCAGCGCCGAGAGATGCTCGACCGGCTGATGCGTCGGGCCGTCTTCGCCGAGCCCGATCGAATCATGGGTCATGACGTAGACGACACCGGCGCCCATCAGTGCCGCCAGCCGCATCGCCGGCCGGGCATAGTCGGTGAACACCAGGAACGTCGCGCCGTTCGGCGCGAAGCCGCCGTGCAGGAAGATGCCGTTCATGGCCGCACACATGCCGTGCTCGCGAATGCCGTAATGGACGAAGCGGCCCTTCGGCGTCTTGGCGGAAAACGCGGTCGCCGACTTCGCCTTGTTGTTGTTGGAGCCGGTGAGGTCGGCAGAGCCGGCGAGAAATTCCATCGGCATTGCGGCGTAGATCGCCTCGATGGCGGATTCCGACGATTTGCGCGTGGCGATGTTTTCCGGCTTTTCCAGCAGGCCCTTCTTGTGGGCCTTGAGTGCTTTCGCCAGCGAGGCCGGCCGCTCATGCCGCATCCGGCGTTCGAACTCGGCGCGCTTGCGGTTGCCCAGTTCGGCGAAACGGCCTTCCCAGGCCTTGCGCTCGGCGACACCGCGGGATCCGGCTTCGCGCCAGGCTTTCAGGACATCTTCAGGCACCGAGAACGGCTCCAGCGAAATGCCGAGCTTTTCCTTGGCGCCCTTGAGTTCCTCGGCGCCGAGCGCCTCGCCATGGGCTTTCGCGGTGCCGGCCCGGGTCGGCGCGCCGAAACCGATGGTGGTCTTGCACGCGATCAGGGTCGGCTTGCTGGATTTTTGCGCGCGGGTGATGGCGGCTGCAATGGCCTTCTGATCGTGACCGTCGATCAATTCGGCAGCCCAGCCGGCGGACTTGAAACGCTTCACCTGGTCGACCGAATCGGCGATCGAGGTCGGGCCGTCGATCGAGATGCCGTTGTCGTCGTACAGCACGATCATCTTGCTGAGCTTCCAGTGCCCGGCCAGCGCGATCGCTTCCTGCGACACGCCTTCCATCAGGTCGCCGTCGGAGGCGAGCACATAGGTGTGGTGGCCGACCACCTTCTTGCCGAACTCGGCGGCGAGCATCTTTTCCGCCAGCGCCATGCCGACCGCGGTGGCAATGCCCTG
>JAIEPP010000507.1 GCA_019748335.1 Xanthobacteraceae bacterium | reverse complement strand
CCTGCAGGCGCGCCGCGACGGCGCTGCCGGGATCGGCGCGATCGTAGAGCGTCGCGAGGTCGTCCTTGGTCTTCATGGTGACGACGGCGGTGCGGCGGCCGGACAGCAGGGAATGATAGACCCAGCCCTCGGCACCTTCGGAATCGCGCACGCGGCGCCAGTTCTCGAATTCGGCGGTGATTTCGACCGGCAGGCCCGAGCGGGTATAGACCCAGGCGACGTCGTTATCCTTGGTCGGACCGGCCCTGACATTCACGTGATCGGATTTAAGGCTGACATAGCGCGGCACCGGCAGGCCGCTGGTGGTGATCGCGGTATCCTTGGCCGAAAAACCTGTGCTGACCGATGCGCCCAGCCAGCATGCCGCCAGCACCGCCACCGAACAGAAACGCCCCCACGCCATCAACCCGTCTCCTGCCGAGATACTGCCAACTCAAGTTCTTTGAGTTGAAACGCCCTGCCAACGCCCGAAAACCCCAAACCCCGTGCCGCGCTGGTCGCTCCCCGGATGGTGCGATCTCAGGGATTTCTAGGGGGTTCTTGTCTTGGCCCGGCCTTCTGATAGAGAGGACGGAACGAGAACCAGAACGCCCGATTTTCCCTTGGAAACACAAGGTTTCGGTGGAACCCAAGGAAACCGGGACCACGCGGCATTCGCAGTGTCGAACAACCGGGTTAATGAGGTCTGAACGGCGAGCGCAAGCGAGCCATTGCCTCATGAGAGCAGAACATGTCGGTTAAGAAAAAACCTCTGGTCGTCGTCACCCGCAAGCTGCCGGACTCGATCGAGACCCGGATGCGCGAGCTGTTCGACGCGCGGCTCAATCTCGACGATACGCCGATGACGCCGGAACAGATCGCGGAAGCCGTCCGCACCGCCGACGTGCTGGTGCCGACCGTCACCGACATGGTCGGCGAAGCGATCCTCAAGGACCCCGACTGCAAGCTGCGCATGATCGCCAATTTCGGCAATGGCGTCGACAATATCGACGTCACCGCAGCGCATGCGCGCGGCATCACCGTGACCAACACGCCAAAAGTTCTGACCGAAGACACCGCCGACATGACCATGGCGCTGATTCTGGCGGTGCCGCGCCGGCTGATCGAAGGCGCTTCGATCCTGACCGACGGTAAGAACTGGCCGGGCTGGTCGCCGACCTGGATGCTCGGCCATCGCATCGGCGGCAAGCGCCTCGGTATCATCGGCATGGGCCGCATCGGCCAGGCCGTGGCGCGCCGGGCCCGCGCGTTCGGGCTGCAGATCCACTATCACAACCGCCGCCCCGTCGCGCCCGTGATCGCCGAGGAGTTGGGCGCGACCTACTGGGAGAGCCTCGACCAGATGCTGGCGCGAATGGACATCATCTCGGTGAATTGTCCGCACACGCCGGCGACCTATCATCTGCTCTCGGCACGGCGGCTGAAGCTGATCCGCAAGGACGCCTATATCGTCAATACCGCGCGCGGCGGTGTGATCGACGAAGACATGCTGATCAAGCTGATCGAAGCCGGCGACATCGCCGGCGCCGGGCTCGACGTCTACGAGCACGAGCCCGCGGTGAATCCAAAGCTGGTGCGGCTGGCCAGGGCCGGCAAGGCAACACTGCTGCCGCATATGGGCTCGGCCACCATCGAGGGCCGCGTCGAAATGGGCGAGAAGGTGATCATCAATATCCGCACCTTCCTCGACAACCACAAGCCGCCGGATCGCGTGCTGCCGAGCATGCTGTAAGAGCTATCTAAGCTGGTCGTCCCCGCGAACGCGGGGACCCATAACCACAGGCCTTTGTGGTTATGCCAGGCTGGTGGCTCCAGCTCATCTCAATAATCAACCACGGTGGTTATGGGTCCCGGATCGCGCTTCGCTTGTCCGGGACGACGAACCCTTCCGCCGCTCCTGCTTGCGCCACTCCGCAACGAAGCTGACGAACGCCGCGAGCGCCGGCGGCGGCTGGCGACGGCTGGGGTAATACAAAAACGGTCCGGGAAACGGCGCGCACCAGTCTTCGAGCACGCTGACCAGCACACCTGACTTCACTTCGTCGCACACATAGCCCTCGAAGGTCGGCCAGAAGCCGACGCCATCGAGCGCGGCTTGCCGCGCCAGTCCCGGATAGTTCGCGATCAGCCGCCCCGAGGGCGCGACCTTGACGACCCGGCCGGCCTTCTCGAACTCCCAGTCGCGGATCGCGCCGTGGCCAAACCGGATCCGGATGCCGACGTGATCGAGCAAGTCCTTCGGATGTTTCGGCCGGCCATGCTGCGCAACATATTGCGGCGACGCCACCACCGCATAGCGTTGCGGCGGGCCGAGCGAGACCGCGATCATGTCCTGCGCCAGATGTTCGCCATAGCGCACGCCGGCATCGAAGCCGCCGGCGACGATGTCGACGAAGGTACTGTCGCTGACGATTTCGAGATCGATCTGCGGATACGCCTTCAGAAACGGCGCCACCATCGGCGCCAGGCAGAGATCGATCGCCGGCGGCGGCGCGTTGATGCGGAGCCGGCCCGACGGCACGCCGCGCAGGCCTCGCACCTGAACCAGCGCGGCGCCGACATCCGATATCGCCGGCCCGACACCGGCCAGCAGCAACTCGCCGGCTTCCGTGAGCCCGACGCTGCGCGTGGTGCGGTTCATCAGGCGGACGCCAAGCCGCTCCTCCAGCTCGCGCAACCGCTGGCTCAGGCTCGAGACCGAGACGTTCTGCTCGGTCGCGGCCCGCCGGAAATTCCTGGTGCGGGCCACGGCGACGAACGCATCGAGATCGCGGAGATCGATGTCTTTCATGATTCAAGGTCTTGCATTGTTCGATATACTGAACAAGCCGTTAGGCATTGTCCAGCTTATCGCGCCAATGGAAATGCCCCATATCAGCCGCGTCGTCACGGCGCGGACTTTTTCGCCGCCGATTTTCGGGAGAACCACCATGGACAAACGTCAACTCGGCAGCACCGGCCCGACCGTCTCCGCCATCGGTCTCGGCTGCATGGGCATGTCGGACTTTTACGGGCCCGCCGACCGCAGCGAGAGCATCGCCACCCTTCATGCCGCGCTCGATGCCGGGATCACCCTGCTCGACACCGGCGATTTCTACGGCATGGGACACAATGAAATGCTGATCGGCGACGCGCTCGCGACACGCGGCCGCGACAACTTGCAGATCAGCGTCAAATTCGGCGCGTTGCGCGATCCCGCAAACGCCTGGTCCGGCTATGACAGCCGCCCGGCGGCGGTGAAGAACTTCCTCGCTTATTCGCTGCAGCGGCTTCGCGTCGATCATGTCGACATCTACCGGCCGGCCCGGCTCGATCCGGATGTGCCGATCGAGGAAACCGTCGGCGCCATGGCCGACATGATCAAGGCCGGCTGGATCAGGCATATCGGCCTCGCCGAAGTCGGCTCCGACACCATTCGCCGCGCCCATGCGGTGCATCCGATCGCCGACCTGCAGATCGAATATTCGCTGATCGCGCGCGGCATCGAGAGCGACATCCTCAAGACCTGCCGCGAGCTCGGCATCGGCATCACCGCCTATGGCGTGCTGTCGCGCGGACTGATCAGCGGTCACTGGTCGAAGGACCGCACCGCGGCCAAGGATTTCCGCCAGATGAGCCCGCGCTTCCAGGGCAGCAATCTCGACAGCAATCTCGCATTGGTGGACCAGCTGCGCGCCATTGCCGGCGATATCGGCGCCTCGCCCGCCCAGGTCGCGATCGCCTGGGTCGCTGCCCAAGGCAGCGATATCGTGCCGCTGGTCGGCGCCCGCCGCCGCGACCGCCTCACCGAGGCGCTCGGCGCGCTCGAAGTGAAACTGACGGCCGCGCATCTGGCTGATCTCGCCAAGGCGTTTCCGCCCGGCGTGGCTTCCGGCGAGCGTTATCCGGAGGCGCAGCTGGCGCACATGGACAGCGAGCGGAAGACGGCGTGAGTGGGTCGGTTTGTAACTGACTTTCTCACTCGCGGAGGCGCCCCCACCCCGCCCTCCCCCGCAAGCGGGAGAGGGGGACGAGAGAGCGTGCGCAATGAAGGTATAGTACTTCCAAGCCACCCGACGCGCTCCATCAGCTCCCTCTCCCGCTGGCGGGGGTCCGAGGCGAGCGAAGCTCGCTCTCGAGGTCGGGGTGGGGGCAGCCACAAGGGAGGTCTATGCTGCGTGCGCGCTCAAATCAGTGATCGTCGGTGCATCACCATTGAGCGGGTTGGCGGGATCGCGACGATAGCGCAGGGTTTCGAACCGCATCGCGCGCGCATCGACCATCACGAGGCGACCAACCAGACTGTCGCCGAAGCCGACGATTTCGCGGATCGCTTCCAGCGCCATCATCGATCCCAGCATGCCCGCCAGCGCACCCATGACGCCGGCTTCGGCGCAGGCCGGCACCGTGCCCGGCGGCGGGGCTTCCGGAAACAGGCAGCGATAGGTCGGATTGAACTCGCCGTCGGCGTTTTGCTCATGGGCGCGGATCGTGGTCAGCGAACCGTCGAACTGACCGAGCGCCGCCGTGATCAGTGGCTTGCCGGCGAGGAAGCAGGCATCGGACACCAGATAGCGGGTTTCGAAATTGTCGGAGCCGTCGAGCACCAGATCGTAGCCGCCGATCAGCGACATCACATTGTTTGCTTCGAGGCGCACCGCATGCGCCTCGAAGTGAACATGGGGATTGAGCGCGTGAATCTGCTGGGCCGCGCTGTCGACCTTGCGCCGTCCGATATCGGGCGTGGTGTGGATGATCTGGCGCTGCAGGTTGGACAGCGACACGATGTCGTCATCGACAACGCCTAGCGTGCCGACGCCGGCCGCCGCCAGATACATCAAAACCGGCGCGCCGAGACCGCCGGCGCCGACCACCAGCACGGAGGCCTCCTTCAGCGCGGCCTGGCCGGGCCCACCGACGTCGCGCAGCACGATATGGCGAGCATAGCGTTCGAGTTCGTTGGCCGTCAGCATGGTCGATCTACTTCCTTGGCACGGTTCCCTGAACCGGCGTGCGGTTGTTGCCGACCAAGCAGATGTGCTTAATTGGCCCGAGGTCAATGATCACTGCAAACTTCTGCCGGGATTTGTCATGAGATCGATGCTACGGGCAATATGGATGGTCGCGGCCTCGATTTTGGTGGTCCCGGTTGGTTCGGCACAGGCGCAGCTGACGCCGCCATCGACCGCCGGCGCCAGGCCGAAACCGGTCACGACGGTGCCGATCCGTCCCGCCCTGCAGAAGCCCGAAGACACCGCCAATGCGATGGCGCAGGCCGAGCGGCTGGGGCTGCAATCGGATCTCGCCTGGGTCGGGCAGTACAACGGCGCCATTACCGGCGACGTCAGCGAACGCATGGTCAATGCGATCAAGGAATTCCAGAAGTCGCGCGGCGGCAGGGAGACCGGCGTACTCAATTCGCAGGAGCGCGGCGTGCTCGCCGATACCGCGAAACGGCGGCAGGAAAATGTCGGCTGGAAGATCGTCAGCGATCCCGGCACCGGCGTCCGGCTCGGCATCCCCTCGAAGCTCGTGCCGCAGCAGACCAGCGACGCCAATGGCACCAAATGGACGTCGCCCACCGGCACGGTCCAGATTCAGCTGGCGCGGCGCAAGGAAGCCAATCCGACCACGGCCAAACTCGCCGAACGGGAA
>JAIEPP010000108.1 GCA_019748335.1 Xanthobacteraceae bacterium | reverse complement strand
GCGTCGTCCTTGTTGAGGCCGGAGAGATCGCCGTAGTCGCGTTCGTTGAGCGCGAGATTTCTGGTGGTCGGCAATCCGGTCTGGCCGATCTCGTTCAGGATCAGATCCAGCGTGTGCTGCGCCCGCGTCAGCACCGAGGTATAGGCGACGTCGAACGACAGCCCCTGCGCCTTCAGCTTGCGGCCGGCGTCCTTGGCTTCGGCGACGCCCTTTTCGGTCAGATCAGGGTCTTTCCAGCCGGTGAACAGGTTCTTCAGATTCCATTCGCTCTGGCCATGACGCACGAGGACAAGAAGGCGTTCGCTCATTTAAAAAAATTCCGTTTCGTTTCGAAGGTGGTTCTAGAAGCAGGATTTCAAAAGTCTTGCAGCCCGAGCACGTCGGTCATGGTGTAGAAGCCGGGCTGCTTGCCATGCGCCCAGAGTGCTGCCTTGACCGCGCCTTGCGCGAACATGGTGCGGTCCTCGGCGCGGTGCGTCAGTTCGATCCGCTCCATCGGGCCCGCAAAGATCACGCTGTGATCGCCGGTGACGGTGCCGCCGCGCAGCGCCGCAAAACCGATATCGCCGGCGCGCCTTGCGCCGGTGTGACCGTCGCGACCGCGCGCGGAGTGGGTATGCAGGTCGACGCCGCGGCCGGCAGCGGCGGCTTCGCCGAGCAGGAAGGCGGTGCCCGACGGCGCGTCGATCTTGGCCCTGTGGTGCATCTCGACGATTTCGATATCGAAACTTTCGTCGAGCGATTGGGCCACGCGCTTGACCAGCGCCGCGAGCAGGTTGACGCCGAGGCTCATATTGCCGGACTGCACGACGACGGCGCGCGAGGTCACGCTCTTGATCACGGCCATGTCGGAGGCCGACAGCCCGGTGGTACCGACGATGTGCACCAGACCGCGCTCGGCGGCAATCGCGACATTGGCGATGGTCGCCCCCGGCACGGTGAAGTCGAGAATGCCGTCGGCGTTGGCGGACAGTTTCCAGAGGTCCGCCGAGAGCAGGACACCATTGGCCGGCAGACCGGCGAGCACGCCGGCATCCTTGCCCAGCAGTTCCGAGCCCGGCGCTTCCAGCGCGCCGGTCACGACGGCGCCCGGGGTTTCCGAAATCACCCGCGTCAGCGCGCGGCCCATCCGGCCGCCGGCTCCGGCAACGATCAATCGCATATCGGCCATGGATTCACCTCTTCCTGCGGTATAGCTGGCGCAGGCTATTCCGGCAACTTCCCGTCATTGCGAGGAGCCAACGGGTAGCGCGAATGCGCGCCGGATGAGAGGCTCCGCGACGAAGCAATCCATCTTGCCGCATGAAGAAAGACTGGATTGCCTCGCGGAGCCTGTCATCGGGCGGCGCTTAGCGCCGACCCGTTGGCTCGCAATGACGGTGGAGTGCTCTAGGGCTGTGGGCCGTCATAGCCCTCGATAATCACGAGATCGGCCATCGAATGCGGCTGCCGGACCTTGATGTTGGCCTGGTATTCGGGCGAGTTGTAACAGGCCATTGCAGTCTCGTAGTCGGGAAACTCGATCACCACGTTGCGCGAGCGGCTCTCGCCTTCGGCGCCGGTGAATTTGCCGCCGCGCACGACGAACCGCCCGCCGAATTTCTTGAAGATCGCAGGGTTCGCCAGCGCATAAGGCTTGTAGCCTTCGTCATTGTGAACATCGACGCGCGCAATCCAGTATCCCTTGGCCATTCCTTCTCTCCCTTTTGCCCTTAAACCAGTACCTGCTTGATCTCCGCCTGGACGGCGTCGGCCGCCGCCTTGGGATCGGCAGCTTCGGTGATGGGACGTCCGACCACCAGGTAATCAGCGCCGGCCGCGATCGCGCGCGACGGAGTCATGATGCGTTTCTGGTCGCCGGTGGCTGATCCGGCGGGGCGGATGCCCGGCGTCACCAGATTCATCTGGTGACCGACGATCTTGCGCAAGCTGGCTGCCTCTTCCGGCGAGCTCACCAGCCCATCGACGCCGAGCACCTGCGCCTGCTGGGCGCGGGCTTCGACCAGATCCGACACGTTGAGCCGATAGCCGGCGGCATGCAGATCGCCGTCGTCATAGGAGGTCAGCACGGTGACCGCGAGAATTTTCAGACCCGAACCGGCACGCGCCTCGACCGCGGCCTTCATGGTCTGCGGATAGGCATGCACGGTGAGAAAGGTCGCACCGAGCTTGGCGATGCTCTCGACGCCGCGCGCCACCGTGTTGCCGATATCGTGCAGCTTGAGATCGATGAAGACCTTCTTGCCGGATTTCGCCAGTTGCTGCGCCAGCGGCAAGCCGCCGGCATAGGCCAGCTGATAACCGATCTTGTAGAAACTCACGCTGTCGCCGAGCCGCGCGATCATCGCTTCCGCCTCGGCGACACCGGGCAGGTCGAGGGCCACTATCAACCGGTCTTTCGGAGCAATCGTGCCTGGCTGCATGTCACCTCACATCATGCGTTGGGAAACGTCGATCAACTGCCGCGCCAGCGCCTTCAGCGCTTCGCTGTCGGCGGCGTTCTTCAAATGGTCCGTCTCGTCATAGGCCTGGTCGGCGAATGAAAGCGCGAGCTGGTTCGGAATCACGCTGGCATGGCAGGCCGTCAGGATCAGCCGCAGCGCCGACAGCGCGCGGGTGCCGCCGAGGCGGTTGCCGGAGGCCGCCGCGATCGCAAAGGCGCGGCCCTTGAACACCTCGCCGCGGCTCTCATGCGCGTCCTGCACCCGGCTGATCCAGTCGATTGTGTTCTTGAGCAGCGCCGGCACCGAGGAATTATATTCGGGCGTCACGATCAGGACGCCGTGATGGCCCGCCATCATGCGCTTGAGGTTGACAGCGTTTTTCGGCACGCCGGATTTCGCCTGCAGGTCACCGTCATAGATCGGCAGCGGAAAATCCGACAGCGAGATGCGGGTAACCTCCGCGCCCATCACGGCCAGTTCGTGCGCGGCCACAGCCGCCAGCCTCGCATTGAGCGAGCCGGAGCGTAGCGATCCCGGGATCACGAGGATTTTCAGTGCGGACATTCTGAATTCGTATTCGGGGCAGAACCGCCACGCGAATACGCGCAGCAAGCATCTTCTACGAAGATGCTCTTAACCGATAAGTGGCGCGTATTCTATTCGCAAAACCGGCGTCCACTTCTGCGGAATACGCGCGATCAGCCCTTGCGATACACCCAGACCCGGGCGGGCGGAAGATTCATCCAGATCCGCTCGGAAGCTTCTGTGGACACGCCGGGCAGCGATTTCGGGATCGGCGGCGCGACGGAATAGGTGAACTGAACGAAGGGCGCGCCCGGCGCCAGCGCCAGGAAGGCGTCGCGGATCAGTTTCAAGCGCATCAGCATCGGTTTGGTGACCAGCGGCAGGCCGGAGACCACCGCGGAAGCAGGCGCGAACAGCGCGTCGCCGAGCGACTCGCGCAGCGCATAGGCATCGCCCTGCACTACCCTGGCTTGCGGATAGCGATCGCGCAGCAGCGCGCAGAAGCCGGGATTGTATTCGACCAGCACCAGCCGCTTCTGATCGATGCCGTGCTCGATCAGCGCATTGGTGATCGCACCGGTGCCCGGTCCGAGCTCGACGACAGGTCCCTTGGATTCGACGTCGACATATTGCGCCATGGTCCGTGCGAGCAGCTTGCTCGACGGCATCACCGCGCCCATGTGCAGCGGCTTCTCGATCCATGAACGAAGGAAGCGAACCTCGTCGTCGAGACGGAGAGGTTTCTTCAGCTTCAACGCACGCACGGACGATTGCAAAGGCATTTCGCTACCAGGCGGGACCCGCGAGAAAGCGGGGGATGTCAGAAAACAGTCATAAAGACGTATAGGTCAGACAGGAAACGGTCAAGCCAAACGGTGATCCGCCGGCTCCGCATCAAGCCCGCGATTCGATAATAAGTTCCTGTTCAGGTTGAATTTTCGCAAAAAACTCAGTCGGCGCGTGAAGCTGGCCTGCGGCCAATCAGCCGGCGCGGGTGCCGAAGAAGTCCTTGACCTTGGCAAAGAAGCCCGCCGCTTCCGGCTGGGTCGCGCCCGACGACAGCTTTTCGAACTCCGACAGCAATTCCTGCTGTTTCTTGGTCAGATTCTGCGGCGTTTCGACCATGACCTGGACGTACATGTCGCCGGTCTGGCGCGAGCGCAGCACCGGCATGCCTTTTGATGCAATGCGGAAGCGACGGCCGGACTGCGTCCCCGGCGGCACTTTCACCTTGGTCTTGCCCTTTTCGATGGTCGGGACGTCGAATTCACCGCCGAGCGCGGCCGCCACCATCGAGATCGGAACCCGGCAATGCAGGTCGGCGCCGTCGCGCTGGAAGAATTCGTGGGTCGCCAGCGACAGGAAAATATAGAGGTCGCCGGGCGGCCCGCCGCGGACGCCGGCCTCGCCTTCGCCGGCCAGGCGAATACGGGTGCCATCTTCGACGCCCTGGGGAATGTTGACCGACAGCGTGCGGTCGCGCGTCACCCGTCCCGACCCCGAACAGCCGGGGCAGGCATCCTCGATCATCTGGCCGCGGCCCTGGCAGGTCGGGCAGGTCCGCTCCAGCGTGAAGAAGCCCTGGGCCTGACGAACGCGGCCCTGGCCGCCGCACATCGAGCAGGTCTTCGGCTTGGTGCCAGCCTTGGCGCCGGTGCCCGAGCAGGGCTCGCAGGTGACCGAGACCGGAATCTCGATCTGCGCGGTCTTGCCCTGAAAGGCTTCCTCCAGCGTGATTTCCATGTTGTAGCGCAGGTCGGCGCCGCGCTCGCGACCGCCGCCGCGGCCCCCGCGCTGGCCGGCCATGCCGAACAGGTCTTCGAAAATATCCGAAAACGACGAGGCGAAGCCGGCGCCGAAGCCGGGCCCGCCGGCGCCCATGCCCTGCTCGAACGCGGCATGGCCGTAGCGGTCATAGGCGGCGCGCTTGTCGCCGTCCTTCAGGACCTCGTAGGCCTCGTTGATTTCCTTGAATTTCACTTCGCTGGTGGCATCGCCCGGATTTTTGTCGGGATGCCATTTCATCGCGAGCTTGCGGAACGCCGCCTTGAGCTTGGAATCGTCCGCGCCCCGTTCGACTTCGAGAGTTTCGTAATAGCAGCGCTTGGTGGTGGACATCAGTCAAACCCGCCCGAAATTCGTCTTCACGCCGAAGCAACACCTAATGGAAAGATGCCGCCTTCGGCTTAAAGAAAAATGACCCCCACCCATCGAGACGCAGCTTCGCGCTCTTTGGAGTGAGGGTCATGATCGATAGCCCGCTTACGCCGACTTCTTGTTGTGCTTGTCGTCCTTGTCGTCGTCGACCTCGGTGAACTCCGCGTCGACCACGTCATCCTTGGCGGCGTCCTTGGCCGCGTCGGCCTCGGCCTGCTGCTTGTACATGGCCTCGCCGAGCTTCATCGAAGCCTGCGCCAGCGTGTTGGTCTTGGCCTTGATGGCCTCGGCATCGTCGCCCTTCAGCGCTTCCTTCAGGTCGCTGACGGCATCCTCGATGGCGCGGCGCTCGCTCTCCTCGACCTTCGAACCGTGCTCGGCCAGCGCCTTCTCGGTGGAATGCACCAGGCTGTCGGCATGGTTCTTGGCGTCGACCGCCTCGCGGCGCTTCTTGTCCTCGGCCGCATTGGCCTCGGCGTCCTTGACCATCTTCTGGATGTCGGC
>JAIEPP010000592.1 GCA_019748335.1 Xanthobacteraceae bacterium | reverse complement strand
AGGAAGTCGGCGCAGCGGCGGAAGGTGCGGTACTCCTGCGCGTCGAACACGCCGCGCTCGACCAGTTCGCCGGTCTCACGGACGCGGTAGACGTATTTCGCGATCCAGAACAGCGTGTGCAGGTCGCGCAGGCCGCCTTTGCCGTCCTTGACGTTGGGCTCGACCAGGTAGCGCGATTGCCCGCCGCGGCGATGGCGTTCCTCGCGCTCGGCGAGCTTGGCGGTGACGAATTCGGACGCCGTGCCCTGCACCACTTCCTTGTCGAAGCGCGCGACCAGTTCGTCATAGAGCGGCTGGTCGCCGGTCAGGAACCTGGTCTCGAGGATCGCGGTGCGGATCGTCATGTCGCCGCGCGCCTGCCGGATCGATTCGTCGACCGAACGGGTGGCGTGGCCGACCTTCAGCCCCATGTCCCACAGGCAATAGAGAATGGCTTCCGCGACCTGCTCGCCCCAGGCGGTCTGCTTGTAGGGCAGGATGAACAGCAAATCGATGTCGGACTCCGGCGCCATCAGACCACGGCCGTAACCGCCGGTCGCGACCACGGCCATGCGCTCGGCGCCGGACGGCACATGCGATCGATAGAGATGACGGGTTGCGGCAGAATAGAGGATGCGGATGATCTCGTCCTGCATGAAGCAGAGCCGCTCGGCGCAGCGGCGGCCGTGACGGTCCTTCAGCAGGATGGCTTGCGCGGTGGTGCGGGCCGCGATCATCTCGGCTTTGAGCAATTGCGCCAGCGCCGAGCGGAACACGTCCTCGCGGCCGGAATGCTTTTCGGCCAGGGCGTCGACCGCGGCGGTGATCCGCGCGGTATCGAAACGATCATCCACGGCAGTGCGGTCTGTCACGATGCTATCCATGGTCTACCCCGATATCGGACGGCGCAGACGCTGTCACTGACGATTGTAGGGTAGCAGCAGTTCTATGCTGGATTCCAATCCGTTTCGGCAAAGCTCTGCTCGCAGTTGTCCATTCGCGGGATGTATTTTCTCGTTGCATCTAGGTATAACATATTGAAAAACAAGGTGGTTTTCAGGGCCTTTGGAGGAGGGACGATGTCGGGAATTTCACGCCGTGCGATGGCCGCGATGGCCGCGATGGTCGCGGCCGCAACCTTGGTGCCGGTGACGGCCTTTGCCGCCGACGCGCTCAAGGAGATTCACATCGACTGGGCGACCTATAATCCGGTGTCGATGGTCCTCAAGCAAAAGGGATTGCTGGAAAAGGAATTCGCCAAGGACGGCATCAGCGTGGTCTGGGTGCAGTCGGCCGGTTCCAACAAGGCGCTGGAATTCCTCAACGCCGGTTCGATCGATTTCGGTTCGACCGCGGGCTCGGCGGCGCTGGTCGCCCGGATCAACGGCAACCCGATCAAGTCGATCTACGTCTATTCGCGCCCGGAATGGACCGCGCTGGTGACGACGAAGGATTCCAAGATCGCCTCAGTCGCCGATCTCAAGGGCAAGCGGGTCGCGGTGACGCGCGGCACCGACCCTCACATCTTCCTGGTGCGCGCGCTGCTCGGCGCCGGCCTGACCGAAAAAGACATCACGCCGGTGCTGCTGCAACACGCCGACGGCAAGACCGCGCTGATCCGCGGCGACGTCGATGCCTGGGCCGGTCTCGACCCGATGATGGCGCAGGCCGAGGTCGAGGACGGCGCCAAGCTGTTCTACCGCAAGGCCGACGCCAACACCTGGGGCATCCTCAATGTGCGCGAGCAGTTCTTGAAGGACAATCCGGAAATCGTCCGCCGCGTGCTCGCGGTGTACGAGGAGGCGCGCAAGTATTCGCTGGCCAACTACGACGACCTGAAGAAGACTTTCATCGCCGTGACGAAACTGCCGGACGCCGTGGTCGACAAGCAGCTCAAGGAGCGCACCGAACTGACCCACAGCCGCATCGGCAGCCCCCAACGCGAGTCGATCCTCGCCGCCGGTGTCGCCCTGCAGCAAGCCGGCGTGATCGACGCCAAGGTCGACGTCAAGGCGACGCTCGATGCCCTGATCGACGATCAGGTTCCGCTGCCGACGAATTGATTTTCTTCACCCTCCCCTGGAGCGGGAGGGTCGACCACCCACCTTGCAATCCCCTGCGAGAAGCGTTCTTGCTATGGCCATGACCGTTGAACTGCCAGCGCTCGAACAGACCGACGCACGGACCGATGCGATGATGCCGCCGGCGTCTTCCGCGCGCCTGGCCCGCTATGCGCGGCCGGCGTTGGGGCTGCTGCTGCCGGTCGGGCTGGCGCTGGTCTGGGAAGTCGTGGTCTGGCTCGGTTTCAGCAACGGAAGGCTGGTGCCGCCGCCGACCAGGATCTTCGCCACCATCATGGAGATGACGAAAAGCGGCGAGCTGTCGCGCCATGTCATGGCGACGCTGATGCGGGTGGGTACCGGCTTCGGCCTTGGCGTTGTCGCCGGCACGCTGCTTGGCGCCATCTCCGGCTATTGGGATCTGGCGCGGCGGCTGCTCGATCCGACCGTGCAGGCGTTGCGCGCGATCCCGTCGCTGGCCTGGGTGCCGCTGTTCATTCTCTGGCTCGGCATTTTCGAAACCTCGAAGGTGGCGCTGATCGCCGCCGGCGTATTCTTCCCGGTCTATCTTGGTGTGATGGGTGCCATCCTCTCGGTCGATCGCAAGATCGTCGAGGTCGGCCGTACCTTTCGTCTGAGTGGCCCGGCGATGATCCGCCGCATCCTGCTGCCGGCGGTGTTGCCGGCCTACGTCGTCGCACTGCGCGTCGGCCTCGGTCTGGGCTGGATGTTCGTGGTCGCCGCCGAACTGATGGGTGCCTCCGAGGGGCTCGGCTATCTCCTGCTCGACGGCCAGCAGCTTGGCAAGCCGGCGCAAATTCTGGCTGCGATCGTGATCTTCGCGATCCTGGGCAAGGCCACCGACTGGCTGATCGAAGTCGCGACCGCGCCGCTGCTGCGCTGGCAGGATGCATTCGGCCGCCAGGGTGGAGGCAGCTGATGCTCGCGCTCGACCGCGTCGGCAAAACCTATCCCAACGGCGTCCATGCGCTGGAGCGTTTTTCCGCCGATATCCGGCCGGGCGAAATCGTCGCCATCATCGGCGGCTCCGGTTGCGGCAAGTCGACCTTGCTGCGCGCCATCGCCGGCCTCGACCGTGCCTCGGCTGGTACGGTGACGCTCGACGAGGAAGCGATCACTTCGCCGCATGCCAAGATCGGCATCATTTTTCAGGAGCCGCGGCTGCTGCCCTGGCTCAGCGTCGCCGACAATATCGGTTTTGGACTGTCGGACCTGCCGGCCAATGTGCGTGGCGGCAAGGTGCTGCGCGCCTTGGCGCGGGTCGGCCTGTCGGACAAGGCCAAGGCCTGGCCGCGCGAACTCTCCGGCGGGCAGGCGCAGCGGGTCGCGATTGCGCGTGCGCTGGTGCCGCAGCCGGAAGTGCTGCTGCTGGACGAGCCGTTTTCGGCACTCGACGCCTTCACGCGGCGCGACCTGCAGGACCATCTGCTCGATCTCTGGAACGACACGAGGCCGACGCTCATTCTGGTCACGCATGACGTTGACGAAGCCGTGGTGCTTGCGGATCGCGTACTTGTGATGCGCCCGCGCCCGGGTCGGCTGTTCGAGGAAATCAAGATCAACCTGGCCCGGCCGCGCGACCGCAATTCTCCCCATTTCGACAATTTCAAGCGCCGGGTGCTGACCGCGCTGGACCGCTCGCTCGACCGCAACGTGCCCGATGCCGATCCCAAATCGACCACCGGCGAGGCGATGTGGTGGTGACAGCGGCCCGATTTCCCACTAAATCGGGCCATAGCGTTTTCGAGCGAAGTGGCCCCCGGTTCGCGTGAAGAAAACGCGTCAAAACAAGACTCCAACAATTTGGGAGAAGAAAAATGGACGCCGCCGAACTCCGCGCGATGCAGGCCCCGATCAAGGAACGCTACAAGTCGGATCCCTCGGCAGCAGTCATTACCCTGAAGGCCAAGGGCTCGATCGACAATGAAGGCCTGACCTGCAAGGTCGAGACCGGCCGCGCACTGGCGACCGCCGGCCTGCATCCGGCGACCGGCGGCTCCGGGCTGGAACTGTGCTCCGGCGACATGCTGCTGGAAGCTTTGGTCGCCTGCGCCGGCGTGACGCTGAAATCGGTCGCGACCGCGGTCGAAATTCCGCTCAAGACCGGCAACGTCATCGCCGAGGGCGATCTGGATTTTCGCGGCACCCTCGGCGTCGACAAGGAAGCCCCGGTCGGCTTTGCCGAGATTCGTCTGCGCTTCGACGTCGAAACCGACGCGCCGCAGGACAAGCTCGATCTGCTGCTGAAGCTCACCGAACGCTATTGCGTGGTGTATCAGACCATCAAGAACGGCCCGAAGGTTTCGGTGTCGATGCAGCGGATTTGATCGCGACCGTATCAGCAATCTCCGCTCCGTCACCCTGAGGTGCGAGCGAAGCGAGCCTCGAAGGGCGATCTTGCTGCCCATCCTTCGAGGCCCGCGCGTTGCGCGGGCACCTCAGGATGACGGCCATCGCTATCTCCCCCGAACTCACCTTCCTGCTGACGCTCGCGCTGCGCATGGCGATCACGGCGGCGTTCGTGGTGACGTCTTCCATCATCACCGAAAAATCCGGCCCTGTGATCGGCGCGCTGGTGGCGACGCTGCCGATTTCGGCGGGACCGTCCTACGTGTTCCTTGCACTCGACCATGATGCAGCGTTCATCGCCGAAGGCGCGCTGGCCAGCCTGCCGATCAACGCGGCAACCATCTTCCTCGGGCTTACTTACGTCGTATTGGCGCAGCGCCACGGCGCGCTGCTCAGCTGTGCTGCGGCGGTGGCCGTCTGGCTCGTGCTGGCTGCGATCATCCGCTCGGTGTCGTGGTCGCTGGCCGGCGGCCTGATCGTGAATGCCATCGCCTTCACTATCTGCGTGCCGCTGCTGGCGCGCTATCGCCACGCCAAAATGCCGCCGATCAGGCGGCGCTGGTACGACATCCCACTGCGGGCATCGCTGGTCGCGACACTGGTCGCCACCGTCGTCACGTTGTCGGGGTGGATGGGTCCGAAGATCAGCGGCATCATCGCGCTGTTTCCGGTGGTGTTCACTTCGATGATGCTGATCCTGCATCCCCGCATCGGCGGCCCGCCGACCGCCGCCGTGCTCGCCAACAGCGCCTGGGGCTTGATCGGGCTCGGCATCGCCATCGCCGTGCTGCATGTTGCGGCCCTGCAATTCGGCTCGGTGATCGGGTTGAGTCTCGCGCTGTCGACCTGCGTGGGCTGGAATCTGGCGCTGTGGTGGAACGGGCGGCGGAAGATAAGGACGGGGTAGTCTTTCATCCGTCATTGTCTGCACAAACGCCTTGCGTTTGTTGCAGACAATGACGTTGAGAGAGCATCACCCCTTCGGCAATTTCGCCCTCAGCGCATACAACGCTTCCAGCGCTTCGCGCGGCGACATTTCGTCGGGATGCAGCGCCTTCACCGCTTCCAGCAGTAGTTCTGCTTCGGTCGGTGGTGCCGGTTCGGCGGCGGCGCGGGAGGGGACGGCGAACAGCGGCAGATCGTCGGCGAGCGCGCGGGCGGTCTGGCCGCGGTCCTGCGCCTCGAGTTTCGCCAGCACAGATTTGGCGCGCGCGATCA
>JAIEPP010000603.1 GCA_019748335.1 Xanthobacteraceae bacterium | reverse complement strand
TGCGTCGCCGCCTGGATGCCGGATATCTGCTGCCCGATCTCGCCCGTTGCTTTCGCGGTCTGTTCGGCGAGCGCCTTTACTTCGGATGCCACCACCGCGAAGCCGCGTCCGGCCTCACCCGCGCGCGCCGCCTCTATCGTGGCGTTGAGCGCCAGCAGGTTGGTCTGTCCCGCGATGGTGTTGATCAGCTCGACGACGTCGCCGATGCGCGCAGCGGCTTTCGACAATTCGCCGACACGGTCGTTGGTCCTGCGCGCTTGACCGACGGCATCGCCGGCGATTCGCGCCGATTCCTGTACCTGGCGGCTGATCTCGTTGACGGACGAGGTCAGTTCCTCGGTCGCGGACGCCACCGACTGCACATTGGTGGAAGCTTCCTCGGAAGCCGCCGCAACCATGGTGGTCAGCTCCTGCGAACGTTCGGCAGTCGCGGTGAGCGTCGAGGCCGATGCCTCCAGCTCGGTCGAGGCCGAGGACACGGTCTCGATGATCTCGCCGACGGCGGACTCGAAGGTATCCGCGAGCTTGATCATGTCGGCCTTGCGCCGAACCGCGACACTCTGCTCGGTATCCATCCGCTCCTCGCGGTCGAAGCCGAGTTTGGCCTGCATCGCCTGGACATTCCGCAAAGCGGTGCCGATTTCGTCGTCCCGCTCAATGACCACGCGGTTATTGAATAGACCCTGCGCGATTTTCGCCATCGCGCCATTCAATTGCTCAAGCGGCCGGCCAATAGCGCGGATGGTTTTAAGTCCCAACCAGCCCGCGAGCAGCAGGCCGATCGACAGGACGCCAAATGCGAGGCACAGAACCACGATGTATTGACGCTCCGCCGCGTCGTATTCTGCCTTGGCCTCCTTGATCTGAATCGCGACCAGCTTGTCCATGTCCGACTTCACATGATCGAACAGCTCGCTCGCCTTGCCGGCCAGGAGGGCGCCGACCTCGTCATATCTCCGGTCCGCCAGCAGCGCGATGCCGGGCTTTATTCCGTTCTCCAGGTAGTTGTTGCGGTTCGGCACGAAGCTGTCCGCTACGCCCTTCTCTTCAGGCGTGAGATAGGTGGCTACGTATTCCGCCCAGACCTTGGTAATCACCTCGGAGTTTTTCGTAATCCGGCCTGCGACGTCACTGACCGGCTTGCCGGCGCGACCGTTAGCGGCGGCGTCATAAAGTGCGATGGTATTGTCTTTCATCCGACTGTTGATCTCGAACAGTTGCTCCAGCGGTACCGCGCGGTCCTCGTAGATCGATTTCATCCGTGTGTTGGAATTCTGTGTCGCCAGCACACCGGCCATGCCGATGACCATCATAAAAACGGCCTGCACCCCGATCAGTGTGGTCAGCCTTGCCTTCAGGGTGCGGCTAAAGACGGCAAAACGATCCGCTAGTGAACGACGCCGAATGACGCCAGCGGTGACCGTGTATTTTTGAGCCTTCTTGGCGCGCAACAACGCATACACCTGCTCCGCTTCCTCACGCTGGTCGGCAGGAAGCTTCGAGCGGATCGACATATAGCCGGCAATCTGGCCATTTTCCCAAATCGGGGTCGCACTGGCCAACACCCAGTAGAAATCGCCGTTCTTGCGGCGGTTCTTGACCGCGCCGGCCCACGGTTTGCCCGCCTTCAGCGTAACCCAGAGATCCTCAAACGCTTCCGGCGGCATATCGGGGTGGCGGATGATGTTGTGGGGCTGCCCCATCAACTCCGCGTCCGTGAAGCCGGAGGCGTCCACGAACTGCTCGTTGAAATATGTCAGCTTCCCCTTGGTGTCGGTCTTCGAAACGATCAAGGTGTGATCGTGGATCGGATACTCGGTGTTCGTGACCGGAAGGTTCGTGCGCATTTCGATATCCCCGTGAGCTTGTTAGATGTTACTCGGCGCCGGTCGGAACCAGGTGCCGCAAGGCATCGGCAAAATTGTCGGAAGCTAGATTTGTGGGAATCAGATTAGCCATATCGGGGTTAGCGGCGGCCTAGCCCCGCCAGCGACCGGCTACTCATATTGCGCCGACGTTAGTCAGGGGACCGCGCCCTTCATCACAGCTTCAGGGCCATGTCGCGAGCGAGTTGAAGCAACTGTTCGATGGTCGAGATTTGCGCTTCGAAGATTTCCCTTCGCGATGGGTCTGACGTTTCCTTTACAAGGAGGCGTGCGTGCTGCGCTGCCAGGTCGAGGAGCAGGATGGCGCGGAATATATCTTCCCTCCTGGCCGATTGCTGACCCGTGACCGGAGGAGGCGCGCGGCCGAACTGGTCTACGCGGGCATTCGGAGAACGCGATCCCGCCTTCGCGCGCGCGAATTGCGCATCTTCAAGACGTATTACCTGTGCCATTTGCCAATCTGCCTTCCGAAGCCGGGCGTCGAATGTGTTCGTTCGCATGCAAATTAGGCCGACGCCGTTAGGGATTGCTGAGACCGCCTTGCGACAGGGCATCCGGATTCTGCCAGCGGCCCGGCGGAGCGGGCCGTCCGACATTGCTTTGGCGTTTAATGAGCATGATGGCGGGATTTGAGTGCGACGATGTGCGTCAAGTCGATCCAACCGTTGATTGTTTGAACTGTAGAGTCTGCGTGCGATTGTTACGATTTCCTGATTCGGGGCTGGTCACCACCTATGCCTCCCCGCTCGACGCCTCTGAGCAACTATCCGGTTGTGCGCTCCAGCGATCCGGAGTTCGTTCGCGATCGTCTGTTCAGCGTGTTCGGTGCGAACGGCTTCGACGTCGGTCGTTCGAATACGGCATTCGCGGTTGACGCCAATCACTTGCAAATTCGCGACCTAGGCGTTTCCTACTGCGACTACGCCAGCGAGGTCTCGATTCGATTTGGCGAAGCCACGTTCGTGCGGCAGTTCTTCAACATCGAGGGCGTCGGGCGGTACGCGGCAGGCAAGCAAGCGGGCGAAATCAGACCGGGATCATGGAGTCCGATCCTGCACGCCGAGACGCCGCTGAAACTCGACTTCAAGCCGGACTATCGACAGCTCGTGCTGCGGATAGAAGTCGAGGCGCTGCGACGAAATCTCGGCGCCTTGATCGGTCAGGATCTCGGCCAGCAACTGGTGTTCGATGAAACTCCGGCGCGACAGCCGGCGATGGAGGCGCTGCGGTTGCGTCTGTTTCAGTTCGCTCACGACTACAACGCCCGCGGTCAGTTCTTCTCGGACCTCGCTGCCGCCGAAGTCGAGCGGATGGTGATCATGAAATTCCTGATGTGCCACCGCCACAACTATACGCATTACCTGCTGCGCGAACCGCTGCCGGTTTCCTCGACGGCGGTGAAACTGGTCGAGGAATACATCGAGGCCAACTGGGACAAGCCCATCGACATCGAGACCATGGCCAGGGTGTCGGGGTGCAGCGCGCGAAGCTTGTTCCGGCAGTTCAGGAAGACGCGAGGCCATTCGCCGGCAGACTTCGTCAAGCGCGTGCGGCTCGACCGCGCGCGGCACATGCTGCAGCAGGCTGGTTCGGAGAGTTCGGTAATCCAGATCGCGCTGAAGTGCGGTTTCCAGAATGCCGGCCACTTCGCGCGGGACTATCGCGTTACATTCGGAGAGTTGCCTTCGGCAACCCTGCAAAGGGCGAAAAGGTGGCTGTCCTAGCCACCACGTAGCCATCGAATGCAACAGCGCCTACTCCGTCATTCCGGCAACCCCGCACGTCGCAAGCCATCGGCAAACACGGCCAGATCTTCCGCTCGCCGGATCGACAGCCAATCCTTCAGACCTGAAATGCGCAGTTTCGGATCGAGCTTGCGCAGATCGTCCATGGCCCGGCGCGCCTCGCCGATACGGCCGGCCAGCGCATGGCTGGCGGCTACGACGGCAATGGCCATCAGAAAGCTCGGCAGATCGCGATAGGCTTTTTCGGCCCATGCGGACGCGTCGTCGAACCGACCGGCGAACAGATGCGCCGCCGCCATCCCGGCCTGCATGCGGTAGCTTTCCGGATCGAGCGGGCTGAAGCGCATGGCGCGCTCGAAGTGGCCGATGGCGTTGTCGGGCTCTCCGAGCCAGACCCGCAAGAATCCGCCGAGAAACCAGGCCGCCGCCAGATTTGGATTGAGCATCACGGCGCGGTCGAGCAAGGCGATGCCGGCGTCGAGGTCGCCGGCCAGATGCGCCAGCGCGTGGCCGCTTCGCGTCAACGCCACCGCGTCATCGCGGCCGAGTTCGACACCCCGTCGCGCCAGCCGGACGCCCTCGGCAATCTCGCCTGCCGGATCGACCATCCAGCCATTGACCTTGCGCCAGAGGTAGCACCACGCGGCCATGCCGTAGGCCGATGCGTAGGATGCGTCGAGCGCGATCGCTTTTTCGAACAGCGACAGCGCCTCGTCGACGGCTTCCCGTGTGCCCCGATTCAGATTGGCCATCCCGCGCAAATAGTAATCATAGGCGTTGAGATTTTCGGTCGGCTTGCGTTTCGCCCGCTCGATCTCTGCGCGCTCGAGCTCAGGTGCGATGTTGCCGACGACATCGGCGGCAATCCGGTCCTGCAGTTCGAAGATGTCGTCGAGCGTGCCTTCGAAACGCTCCGCCCAGAGATGCGCCCCGGTCGCAGCGTCGATCAGCTGGCCGGTGATGCGCACCCGGTTCGCCGCCTTGCGCACGCTGCCTTCCAGCACGTAGCGCACGCCGAGTTCGCGGCCGATCTGCTTCACGTCGACGGCGCGGCCCTTGTAGGTGAAGCTCGAGTTGCGGGCGATGACGAACAGCCAGCGATGGTGCGACAGCGCGGTGATGATGTCTTCCACCACCCCGTCGGCGAAATATTCCTGTTCCGGGTCGCCGCTCAGGTTCTGGAAGGCCAGCACGGCGACAGACGGCTTGTCGGGAAGTGCCGGCGCAGGCGCGGCTACCGGCTGGTCGACCTCCTTTGCGATCTCCTTGGCGATCTCCGTTGCGGATGAAGGCGCGCCATCCTGCGCATTGATTTCCCTGACCTCGCCGACGAAGCGAAATCCCTTGCGGGCGACGGTGCGAACCAGACGCTGCTCGCCGCCGCTGTCGCCGATCGCCTTGCGCACCGCATTGATATGGCTGGTCAAGGTCGATTCGGAAACGATCCGGCCGGCCCAGACCGTATCCAGCACATCGTCCTTGCTGACGACGCGCTCACGGTTCTCGACCAGATAGAGCAGCAGGTCGAACACCTGCGGCCCGATGGCGACTGCCCCCTGCCCCCGGGTGAATTCCCGCCGGTCGGTGTCGAGGACGCAGTCTTCGAACAAGAATTGCACGACGGTGCTCCCTGCCCTGTGCTGCCGCGATTTCTAGCCTTGATTTCTATCCTTGGACGGAACTCGAAGGGAAACTCAATAGCAATCCAATGACCTTGCAAGGCTTTCCGGCCGGCTCCGGCCCATTGTCCTCCTCCCAGCCCGGTCAACGGGCATCAAACCGGAGAAAAATCATGAAGATCGTGGTTATTGGAGGTAGTGGCCTCATCGGATCCAACGTTGTCGGCAGGCTGCGGCAAAATGGTCACGAGGTCGTGGCAGCCTCGCCGAAGTCGGGCGTGAACGCCGTCACGCGCGAGGGGCTGGCCGAGGCGCTCTCGGGGGCCCAGGTCGTCGTCGACGTCGCGAACTCGCCTTCCTGGGAAGACG
>JAIEPP010000707.1 GCA_019748335.1 Xanthobacteraceae bacterium | reverse complement strand
CCCGATCTTGCGGTTTATCCGGTCGCCGCCGACTTCACCGCGCCGTTCGCGCTGCCGGCCGAGATTGCCGGGATGCCTAAGGTCGGCTTTTTCCCGGGGTCGACGCTCGGCAATTTCGAACCACACGAGGCCAGCGCCTTCCTGCGCCGCGCGCGCGACATTCTGGGCGAAGGCGCGCAGATGATCATCGGCGTCGATCTCGAAAAGAACGAGCGTGTGCTGTACGACGCCTACAACGATGCCGCAGGCGTGACCGCGCGTTTCAATCTAAATGTGCTGGTTCGCATCAACCGCGAACTCGGCGGCAACTTCGATATTTCCGCCTTCATGCACCGCTCGATCTACAACCGCGAACGCCATCGCATCGAAATGCACCTGATTGCCAAGAAGCCGCAGTCGGTGCGGATATTGGGACGGAATTTTTCGTTCCGCCCGGGTGAAAGCATCCACACCGAGTCGAGCTACAAATACAGCCTCGAGCGTTTCACGGCACTCGCGCACGGATCGGGCTGGTCGGTGCGCTCGTCCTGGACCGACCGCGAACAGATGTTTTCGGTTCACGCGCTGGTGGCCGAGGGCTAACAGCCGGTCTCATCGAAATCGGCCGCCTCAAGTCCCGGCTCCGGACTTGTGGCGGGCCAATCGCGGCCTGCGCGCCGGCACGATGCGGGGCGCCGGAGATATCCAGTGGTCGGACAATCGCTCGGCATCCAGCAGCCAGGCGTGAATGATCCGCCACTTGTCGTGTCCGCGGGACTGGAAGTCCAATAGCGGTGACCTTGTGTCCTGAAGCTCGTGGAAGAATTTCAGCGAGTCTTTTCCGGTGGGGCCGCCGGGATCGAACTCCCGCGTCGAGACCCAGACGTCCCATTGCTGAAGGATCAGAACTCTTGCTTCGCTTTGTTTCATAGGCGCGGATTCCCAGCCACGAGAGCCGTGGGGACTGAGGGTGGTCACGCTGGTCAAAGTGAAAGCGAGGTGTCTGCGCCGCCGCGCGCCTCAACACCTTGCAACCCAAATGTGGCAGAGAATGGTTAATGTTTCTTGACCATGATTTATTGTGTCAGCAAATTGCTGCATCGGCGCTGCGGTTTGCCCCCCGAAACGTCCAAATTTTGACTCGGACTCAGCCGAACCTGCTCCCAAGGCTTGGCGGGGGTGAGTTTGTGCCAGGGGGTATCAGTCATGGGTAAGGTGTATCTGGTGTCCGGCGATGCCGGACAACGCTTGGGGCAGTCATCCGTCCACGACGACGATGGCTGGGATGCCGAGGTCGGCACGGAAACCGAGTCGCTGCTCGAGGAAAATGCCAGATTGCGGGCGCTCGTTGTCCAGCTTTCGCAGCTCGTCCTCAAAAACGTCGTCGAGCAGAAATAGTTCAGAACCTATTCCGCGGCTGGGGATCGCAACGAGATCGATTCCCACACCGCGACCACGATCATGATCGCCGACGTGATGATCGACAGCATCAGCGGCGACAGGTTGTGCGCGAACCACGCCAGCACGCACAGCGCGATGATGCCGACGCCGTGCGAGAGCTGAAGAAAACCACGAAAACTGTGCTTGAACAGGATCGTTCCGAACAGAAACAAGAGCGGACCGCCGATCGCGCTGAGCACGGTCCTGAGATCGGAATGGCCGGCCGGGTGCTTCAGCACGAGTTCGTCGGCCACCGCGGATACAATGATCCCAGCCACGATCGGCATGTGCAGATAGGTATAAGCAAGCCGCGCCAGCCTGCCCGGCTCGCTCGATCTTGAAATCTGCTCGGAGCCGGCCTCGGCGCCCTTGTGGAAATAGATCCACCACATCGCCAGGCTGCCGACAAAGGCCGACACGAACGCCACGACGTTTTCGCTGGTCCAGGTCAGGTCGGCGAAGGTAGCACCCGTGACGACGATGGATTCGCCGAGCGCGATGATAATGAACCCTGCGCAGCGCTCGGCCATATGGCCGCCCTCGACCACCCAGTCCTCGATCCTGGACGCGCCATAGCGGGGGATCCAGAACCGCACCACCGGCGAAATATATTCGATCGCGAGCGCGATCGCCCAAAGCACCACGCGCGATTGGCCCTCTAACAATCCACCCGCGATCCAGAAAACCGCCGATACCGACAGCCAGGTCGTGATGCGGACCGCGTTCAAGCGCGCGGGCGGCCGCGACGATGGCGTCACAATCCATAAAAACACCGTCTTGCCGACCTGCATCGCGGCGTAGGCGATGGCGAACCACAATCCGCGTCCGTCGAACGCCGTCGGAATCGAGGTCGACAGCACCAGTCCGCCGAGCGTCAGCGAAAACAGCAGCAACCGGACCGGGGTCTTTTCAGGATCGAGCCAGATGGTGATCCAGGAGGTGTAGACCCACACCCACCACACCGCGAGAAACAGCAGCGTGACATGCAGCGCGCCGGGCAGGGTAAAATCGGCCAGCAGCGAGTGCGATATTTGCGTGACCGCGTAGACGAAGACGAGGTCGAAAAACAGCTCGGCATAGGTGACGCGGCTGTGCTGGTTCGGCACGTTCGGGCGCCACATCGCGCCGCGTGGATTTTCCGCCATCGGTGCGACCCGCTCCCGCCCGCTGCGCCGGCCTAGCCGCCGGGTACCCCGGGTCCGTCAGGCACACCGGTCTGCAGTGCCAGCGCGTGCAGCACGCCGCCCATCTGTCCCTTGAGCGACTGGTAGACGATCTGGTGCTGCTGGACACGCGACTTGCCGCGGAATGATTCCGAGATCACGGTCGCGGCGTAATGGTCGCCGTCGCCTGCGAGATCGCGGATCGTCACCTCGGCATCAGGAATAGCTGCCTTGATCATCGATTCGATATCGTGGGCGTCCATCGGCATCCAGCATGCTCCGTCAGAAGTTTAGAATCAGGGCAAATACTTCGAATCAAGATCCTAGTCGCGCGACCGTGATTGGCCAAACCTAGCGCGTACGCCCTTCTAGGTCACGCTTTCCGGCACTATATTCCCTGTCCAATCGTTTGGCATCCGCAAGCTCCGGCCACGCCGGATCACGTCCCGATGACCGAAAAGTCCAGATGACCGAAAAAGAGGCTCAGAACCATGAAACTTCCCGGTCCCGACCATCCGATCACGATTACGGCAAACCCGAAGCGCGTCCGTGTCTCCGCCGGCGGCGTGATCGTCGCCGATACCACCCATGCGCTGACCCTGAAGGAGGCGAGCTACCCGGCCGTGCAGTATGTGCCCCGCACGGACGCCAATATGGCGCTGCTGGCCCGTACCGAGCGAACCACGCATTGCCCCTATAAAGGGGATGCGAGCTATTTCAGCATCAATGCCAACGGCAAAAGCATCGAGAATTCAATCTGGACCTATGAGACGCCCTTCCCGGCCATGGCCGAGATATCAGGCTACCTGGCGTTCTACCCGGACAAGGTGACGATCGAGGAAGTGGCGTGAGCCGCTTCACCTGATCCGTTTCAATTTGACCTAATCCGCCCTGGCTGGCTTGGCCCGGGCGGACGTGCGACTATGAGGATTGCTCGTTGCTGAATCCGATTTCCGGTCGCAATATTTGAATTGAACAGCCTGCCGGGGGGCGCCCATGACATCCATTTCCACAGTGGGGCATGCCGATGTTGGCGCCATGCCCAAGGTCAAATCACGAAACCTTTCGCTTGATCGAGCGCGCACGTTCTTGACGCTGGTGGTGCTAATCCACCATGCCGTCATCCCCTATACCTATTTCGGCCATACCGATCCGAAGTCGTTCTTCGGGTTCGACATGATCGTGCTCGCCACCGACAGCTTCTTCATGGCGATGTTCTTTTTCCTGTCCGGCCTGTTCTCATGGTCGGGCATTGCCCGGAAGGGGCCGCTGAATTACCTGTCCGATCGCCTGCTTCGGCTTGCTTTGCCATTCGCGATCTGCGCGCTCACGGTTATCCCGGTCGCCTATTACGCCATTTCCCTGCGGCAGCATCCCGACGTCAGCTTCGCTTCGTTCTGGTGGAAAACAGTGACCGTCGGGCCATGGCCGAGCGGGCCGATCTGGTTCCTGTGGGTCTTGTTGAGCTTCGATCTGGTTGCGTGCCTGCTCTACCGACTGTCACCCAACCTGCTCGATCCGATCAACCGCCTCTCGCTGCACGGCCGTCGCCGGCCAGCGGTGTTCTTCGTGGTCATGCTGGCGGTCACCGCGGCATTCTACATTCCCGGGCGGATCCATTTCGGCGCGGGCAGCTGGTTCGAGTTCGGGCCGTTTTCGGTCCAGCACGGCCGCGTGTTGCTCTACGCGTCCTACTTCTTTTTCGGCGCCGGCATCGGTGTTCAGGCTCTGGACCGCGGGCTGCTGGCCGCGGATGGCCGGATGGCGAAGGTCAGCTGGGACTGGCTGATGCTTGCCGTGGTGCCGTACTGTGCGCTGTGGGGGCTGATTTACATCAAGCGCGAGATCCTGGGGAATCCGGTGGATCTGCCGGACTGGTATGAAGCAACCTACGCTGTCTTCTTCACTGTCTTCAGCGTGGCCATCATGTTTCTGATCCTGGCGTATTTCCTGAGGTTCAAGCACTCCGGCTCGAGCATTCTCGACCCGATGCAGGCCGATGCCTTCGGCATATTCCTGGTGCACTACCCGATCGCACTATGGCTGCAATACTGGCTGTTCGATTACGACCTGCCGGCCATCGTGAAAGCCACGGTCGGCTTCGTCCTGACCGTCGCATTGAGTTGGGCGTTGACGCGCATGTTGCGGCAAATTCCCGGTGCCAAGCGGGTGCTGTGAGCCCGCGCCGTCATTGCGAGCGAAGCGAAGCAATCCATCTTGCCGCGGAGAAAGACTGGATTGCTTCGTCGCTTCGCTCCTCGCAATGACGCGTTGAGACTTACGACGCCTTGCCGTTCATATAGGCCGGCAGCCAGTGCTCGAACGCCGATTTGAGAGAACTCACGGCCACCGGCGTTTCGCCGGCGACGGCAATCGCATCACCGCCGGTGGTACCGATCCGCATACAGGGCACGGCCGCGCCCTTCATCTTCGCCAGCACGAGGCCAGCATCCGCCGCCGGTACCGTCACGATGTAGCGGGCCTGATCCTCGCCGAACCAGTACGCATGCGGCACGATCGAGGCCGGCGCCGCCAACAGCTGCGCGCCGATGCCACCGGCCATCGCCATCTCCGCCAGCGCGATCAGCAGCCCACCGTCGGAGATGTCATGCACGGATGTCGCGGTGCCGGCATGGATCATGCCGCGCACCACGTCGCCATTGCGCTTTTCGGCGGCGAGATCGACCGGCGGCGGGGCGCCCTCTTCGCGGCCGCAGATGTCGCGCAGGTAGACCGACTGTCCGAGCCAGCCCTGGGTGTCGCCGATCAAGAGGATCGCTTCGTTATCGGCCTTGAAGGCCAGCGTTGCCGACTTGGTGAAATCGTCGAGCAGGCCGACCCCACCGATCGACGGCGTCGGCAGAATCCCGCGGCCATTGGTCTCGTTGTAGAGCGAGACGTTGCCGGACACGACCGGGAAATCGAGCGTGCGGCAGGCCTCCGAGATGCCCTTCAGGCAGCCGACGAACTGGCCCATGATTTCCGGCCGCTCCGGATTGCCGAAATTGAGATTGTCGGTGATCGCGAGCGGCCGT
>JAIEPP010000016.1 GCA_019748335.1 Xanthobacteraceae bacterium | reverse complement strand
GGTGCTGCAGGCGCTATTGTCCAGCCACCGGCCGCTCGGCGCCTATGAGGTGATCGACGAACTCGCCAAATCGATGCAGCGGCCGGCGCCGATCACGGTCTACCGCGCGCTGGATTTTTTGATGGAAAACGGCCTGGTCCATCGCATCGAGAGCCGCAACGCGTTCCTCGCCTGTGCGCATGACCATGATGAAACCTCAATGGTTGCGTTCCTGATCTGCGACCATTGCGGCTCGGTCGGCGAAATCCCAGCCGCCCCGGTGGCGCAGAGCCTCAATGCCGCGGCGCGCGCGACGGGATTTGCGCCAAAACTTTCCGTCGTCGAAATCGCCGGCACCTGCGCGCACTGCCAGAAACAATAAAACGGCGCCAAGCCGGCCACGAGGATCAATGTCTTCCAATCACCTGAAGTCTTCCGCCGGGCGTGCGCTGACGCCGGGCGCCATCGCCTTGATGCTGATGCTGTGCCTGAGCTGGGGCTTCAACCAGATCGCGGTGAAACTGGCGCTGCCGGACGTGCCGCCGATGATGCAGGCGCTGATCCGTTCCGCCGGCGCGTTGCCGGTGCTGCTGGTGGTGGGCTGGTTTCGCGGCGTGAAGTTCTTTGAGAATAACGGCACGCTCTGGCCAGGCCTGGTGGCCGGCGTGCTGTTTGGCATCGAGTTCGTGCTGATCTTCACCGGGCTGGTGTTCACCTCGGCCTCGCGCGCGGCGGTGTTTCTCTACACTGCGCCGTTCTTCGTAGCACTCGGCTCATATCAGTTTCTCGGCGAACGGCTTTCCGGCTTGCAGTGGGGCGGGCTGGCGTTGAGTTTCATGGGCGTGGCGCTCGCGATCGGCGTGCCGCAGCCGAATGTCGACGCCAAAGTGTTGCTGGGCGACCTGCTGGTGGTCGCCGGTGGGGCGCTGTGGGCGGCGACCACGCTGATCGCCAAGGGCACCGGCCTGCGCAACGCCGCGCCGGAAAAAGCGCTCGGCTATCAGGTCGCGGTATCGATCCCGATTCTGGCCGCCGCCTCGTTTCTGTCGGGCGAAGCCATCACCCATATGCCGAGCCTGCTGTCGGTCTCGTTGCTGGCCTATCAGGCGTTCTGGGTCGTCGGCATCACCTTCATGCTGTGGTTCGCGCTGGTGAAGGTCTACTCGCCGAGCAAGCTGTCGGCGTTCAGCTTCATCACGCCGTTGTTCGGCGTCGTCGCCAGCTACTTCATCATGCATGATACGCTGACGATCGCCTTCGGCGTCGCGGCGCTGCTTGTCATCGCGGGACTCTATCTCGTCAACAAGCCGGATCCGAGACTGGTGCCGGATCCCAATCTGCCGGTGTGATTTCGCCGGAGTGTCGTCACTCCACCTTCGGAATGCCGGCGCCCTCGATCACCTTTTTCCATTTTTCGGTCTCCGACACGATCAGCGTGCCAAAGGCTTCCTGCGTGCCGATCACGGGATCGCCGCCGAGCTCGACCAGCTGCTTCTGCACGGCCGGTTCGGCCAGCACCGCGTTGATCTCCTTGTTCAGCTTCTCGATGATCTCCTTCGGCGTGTTTTTCGGTGCGCCCATGCCGAACAGCGCGCTGGCCTCGTAGCCCTGCACGGTATCGGCCACCGCAGGCGTGTCCGGCAACTGCGACGAGCGCGTTGCCGTGGTCACGGCGAGCGCGCGCAGCGCGCCGGAGCGGATGTGCGGGATGATCGACGGCATGCTGTCGAAGATCACCTGGACCTGGCCGCCGAGCATGTCGGTGACCGCGGGACCGGCGCCGCGATAGGGCACGTGCTGCATCTTGATGCCGGCCATTGCCATGAACATTTCGCCGGACAGATGCGTGGAGGTTCCGGTGCCGGCCGATGCCATGTTGACCTTGCCCGGATTGGCCTTGGCGTAAGCAATGAACTCGGCGGCCGTCTTCGCCTCGACGCCCTTGCCGACCGTCATCACGTTCGGCACCCGGATAAACGACGCGACGGCGGCGACATCGCGCGGAAAATTGAACTTCAGGTTGGCATAGAGCGACGTGTTGATGAAGTTGGAGGGATTGACCAATAGCACCGTGTAGCCATCGGGCTCGGCATTGATCACCGACTCGGCGCCGATGTTACCGCCGGCGCCGGGCTTGTTCTCGATCACGAACTGCTGGCCGAGCCTCTCCGAGAGCCGCGCGCCGATCAGCCGCGCGATGATGTCGTTGGCGCCGCCGGGCGCAAAGCCGACCACCCAGCGTACCGGCCGTGTCGGATAATCCAGCGCCGTGGCGCCGCCGATCGAAGCCACAACAGAGATAGCGATGGCGATCCAAGAGATCGCGGCACGACGCGCGGCACGACGTAAGGTCATGAAGTCACTCCCCAAGGCGGACTTTTTTTAAGGCGGTCCGCTCTGCTCGAACTAACAATGGCCCGCCGTAACAAGCAAGAGCCGGGGCGGTCGGGTTGTGCCGATCGCTCATTGCGAGCGCAAATACCAGCGTGCAGTGCAGACGTCGCCTGCGAAGCGTTATGTTGCGCCCGGCTGGCGTCTGCGCTGTAAGAGGAAACCGCTGGCGTCCAGCGCCGTGGACGTTCACTGCCGCCAGGAAATTCAAGATCCCATGACCGAACCCACGTCTCCCCCTGCGGGCGCCACGCCGCCCGCCGCGCGATCCTTTGCGGCGATGCGCCATAGCGGTTTTCGCGCCCAGTTCATCACCTACGTTCTCTCGATGATGGCCGACAATATCGAGCATGTGATCAGCTACTGGGTGGTGTTCCAGAAATTCCATTCGCCGGCGCTCGGCGGTTTTGCCGTGCTCTCGCACTGGCTGCCGTTCCTGCTGTTCTCTGTGGCGTCCGGCGCGCTGGCCGAGCGGTTCGATCCGCGCCGCGTGATTCAGGTCGGCATGGGCCTGTTCATCACGGCCTCGCTGGCCTGGGGCTATTTCTTCATCACCGACACGTTGCAGATGTGGCAGGCGATGGTGATCCTGGTGATCCATGGCTGCGCCGGCGTCCTTTGGCAAACGCCGAACCAGATGCTGATCTACGACATCGTTGGTCCGGCGGATCTGGCCAGCGCGGTGCGGCTGAACGCGATGGCGCGCTATCTCGGTATCCTGATCGGCCCTGCCGTCGGCGGCGCGATCCTGCTCGCGCTCGGACCAGCGCACGGCATCATTCTCAACACGATCTTTTATCTGCCGCTGGTGCTGTGGTTGATAAAGGCGCCCTATGGCCCGCGCTTCCGCGCCGGCACGCCGCCGCCGCGCCGCGCGGTGCGGGGATTGGCCGATATCGTGCAGACCATGCGCGACGTCCGGCCCCACGCCGTTATCGTCTCGATGACCGTTCTGGCCGGTGCCGCCTCCTTCTTCGTCGGCAACGCCTATAGTTCGCAGATGCCGGGCTTTGCCGAGGATGTCGGCCATGGCGATCCCGGCGTGTCCTACAGCATGCTGCTGGCGGCCGATGCGGCCGGCGCCTTGCTGGCCGGTCTCGCGCTGGAAGGGCGAGGGCTGCTGCCGCCGCGGCCGCGTACCGCCATCGTGCTCGCGATGTGCTGGTGTGTCGCGCTGATGCTGTTCGCGCTGTCGCAGAGCTACGTGCTGGCGCTGTGCTTCCTGTTCGCCGCCGGCTTCCTCGAACTGTCGTTCAACGCGATGGCGCAGAGCCTGGTCCAGCTCAACGCCCCGCTCGACATGCGCGGCCGTGTCATCGGCCTGTTCAACATGGCGAGCCTCGGCCTGCGTGCCTTCAGTGGAATCTCGGTGGGCCTCGTCGGCAGCCTGATCGGCATTCACTGGTCGCTGGCGCTGTCCGCGCTGGCGACGATGGCCGTGGCGGGAGGATTGCTCGCCTCCGGCGGCATCGCGCGGCGCTAACTTGCCTTGCGCCTATTTGATCACGTCGTCGACGCGGGCGAGCAGCGCTGGGCAAACCGCTGGCGACCCCCGAGTTAAGGTGGTGCCATGCGCCATTGAGCAATCCCACGACGTACCCGTCTCCGGTTCTCGCGGCGATCAAGCTCCGCTCAAAACTTAGCTAGAAGCTGAAGCCGACGCCGCCGGCTGCCAGATGGTGGGACGTCCCGCCGAAGCTGGTTGTCCACGGGCTGGTCGGAGCGTGAGTGGGATACGCGGTGGATCCAAAAACCTGATTCACGTCGCCGACATACAGGTAGCGGTACTCGCCAAACAGGTAAGCGCCGCTGTCGCCGAGGGCGAGGCGCGCACCGGCCTTTGCTTGTGCCGCAAAGGTCCAGGCTGAGGAGCCGGGGCTCGAGTTGAAGTGGTTGACGCCAACTTCCGGCGGGTCGGTCTGGGTGGACGTGGCGCCGTTGATGGCGACGTTGGCGGCCCCGATCCCGCCGCCGATATAGGGCGTGATGCTTTTATAGGGCGTGTTGAAGCCGACAACCATATTCGCCAGAAGCACCGTGGTGCGGGTCGGGAAAGTATTGTCGAAGGTGTGTTCGGCAAGCCGGTCTGTGGGGTTCACCAGTGTCGCGCGCGGCTGGTTGCCTGCCAGATAGAAACCTTCAATCTCCAGGGCGGGCCGCAAATACGCGCCATACGACCATTCATAACCGAGATGCGCGCCGACGAACCCGACGCCGCCGCTGCTGGTTCTCCCCGTGGCATCGATGGCCAGGGGGCCTCCGACGGCCTCGACGAAAAAGGCGGTGCCGAATTGGCTGATGGTGCTGCTGCTGCGACTGCCCCCGCCACCGAAAACGCCGACATAGGCACCGCCGCCGGACGCCGGCAAGGCCGCGGGCCCCTTGGTGTACATCGCATAGGCCTGCGCGGGCGGGGCTACCGCCACCGTCTCCTTCGCGGCGTCGCGTCCGGCTGGCCTGACTGCCGGTACAGCCTCGCGGGCCTCTCGTGGAGTAGCAGTGCGCCGCTCCTGTTTGGCCTGCTTCAACTCGGCGCGCAGCTCGGAAATGGTCTGCTGCTGCGCTTTCAGCATTCTGAACAGTTCGGCGTTGGATGGAATGTCGTCGGCATGGGCGGCACTCGTCGCCATCAAGCCCGCGGCCACGATGAAACACTTGCGCGCTGTCATTTGATACCCTGCCCCTTGGCTGCAAATCACCGGCGGTCACTATGGAACCTGGTCGGGAAAACACAAGGACCTCGCGTCCGTGGAAGCGAGCGTTTCAGGCACATGAGGTAGAGATTTCTAAAGCGATGAGGATTTTGCGCGACACGCCCGCATGCGCGTTGGGGAAGACATGGTGCCGGCGCTAAGTGGGATGACAAGCCTGTCCGTGCGCTCGGCATGTTCGAACAGCGCCATCATGGCGCTCATCTAATGCGCAGGGCTCAGCGCCGGCCGCTGATAGCGAAGCCACAGCACCGCGACGGCGGCGGCCCCGATCAGCAGCACCGAAAACCAGTTCAGCGGCTGCCAGCCCCAGCGATCCTGCAGAAAGCCCGCCATGAAGCTCGATGTCGCGGTGGTGCTGAATACCAGCAGGTCGTTGAGCGCCTGGGCCTTGCCGCGCTCGTTGGGCCGATAGCAGGTCGTCACCAGCGTGGTGGCGCCGACGAACAGGAAATTCCAGCCGACGCCGTTGACGGTGAGCGCGATCCTGAAATTCCATTCGGCGG
>JAIEPP010000048.1 GCA_019748335.1 Xanthobacteraceae bacterium | reverse complement strand
CGCCGCCCGAAATGATCCACCGCCAGCCCTATCTGCCGCGCTTCATGGCCGGCGGCCCCGGCAATCCGCTCGGGGCGCGTGCGATGTATCTCGGCACCACCGTCTATCGTATTCACGGCACCAACCGGCCCGACACCATCGGCACCGCCGTCTCCTCCGGCTGCTTCCGGCTCGTCAATTCCGACGTCGCCGACCTCTATGAGCGCGTTCCGGTCGGCACCAAGGTGATCATCCGGCAGAAACCGGAACTGTAACGCCGACATTTCTCTCCATCGCCTGTCTGTCTTGCTGCCATTTCCCTGAAATTGGTGAGTTTAAAAATGCTACGTACATTTCGAGGCGGCCTCCTGATTGGTCTGGCGGTCGCAGCCGCGATCCTGGCCGGCGCTATCACCTATGAGCGCTACGACACCAAGACCCTGAAGCGGACGATCCGGCGCGGCGAAGTGCTGTGCGGCGTCAACAAGGGCCTGCCCGGCTTCTCGGCCCCCGACGACAAGGGCGACTGGGCCGGCTTCGACGTCGACTTCTGCCGCGCGGTGGCATCCGCGATCTTCGACGATCCGAAGAAGGCGAAGTTCGTGCCGCTCGACGCCAGCGAGCGCTTCAAGGAATTGTCGAACCGCACCGTCGACATCCTGTCCCGCAATTCGACCTGGAGCATGTCGCGCGAAACCAATTACGACCTCTATTTCCCGGCGGTCGCCTATTATGACGGCCAGGGCTTCATGCTGCCGGCCTCGCGCAAGATCGATTCCGCGCTGGATCTCAACGGCAGCAAGGTCTGTGTCCAGGAGGGCACCACCACGCTGCTGAATCTTGCCGACTACTTCAAAGCCAACAACATGAAATACACGGAGATGAAGTTTCAGAAGCTGGAAGAGGTCGTGAAGGCCTACGAATCCGGCAAGTGCGACACCTTCACCGCCGACGTCTCCCAGCTCTACGCGCTGCGGCTGAACCTGACCCAGCCGGCCGATCACGTCATCCTGCCCGACGTCATCTCCAAGGAGCCGTTGGCTCCCGTGGTGCGTCAGCGCGACGACGACTGGATGATGCTGGTGAAGTGGACGCTGTATGCGATGATCAACGCCGAGGAGCTCGGCATCACCTCGAAGAATATCGACGACGCGTTGAAGTCGAAGAAGCCGGACGTGATGCGGCTGGTCGGCACCGAAGGCAGCTACGGCGAAGATCTCGGCCTGTCCAAGGACTGGGTGGTCCGCATCATCCGCCACGTCGGCAACTATGGCGAGGTCTACGAGCGTAATGTCGGCTCGGGATCACGCCTGAAGATCCCGCGCGGCCTGAACTCGCTGTGGAGCAACGGCGGCATCCAGTACGCCCCGCCGATCAGGTAGGGTGACAGCATCCTTCGAGGCTCGCCGAAGGCGGCGAGCACCTCAGGATGACGACGTCTGTGCGGATCCGTTCTTTTGCGAATCGCCGTCACCCCCGCGCAACGGCTCCGCCGTTGTCGCTGGAGGTGCGCGCTCTTGCGCGCCTCGAAGGGCGACGCGAGTCGGGTTTTCAATAATTCTTCATCCGCGCCAGCTGATCGGCGTGATAGTTCGCATCGCCGAACAATTCCTGGCAGACCCGCGCGCGCTTCATGAAGAAGCCGATGTCGAACTGGTCGGTCATGCCCATCCCGCCATGCATCTGCACGCCTTCCTGCACCGCCCGCGTCGCGGTGGCGCCGGCGCGTGCCTTGGCGACCGCGACCGCCGCGCCCGCCTTCTCGAAATCGCCGTCGAGCGTCTGCAGCGCCTTGAGCACGGCGGCGCGCGTAATCTCGATGTCGATATAGAGTTCGGCGGCGCGGTGTTGCAGCGCCTGGAATTCGCCGATCAGTTTGCCGAACTGCTTGCGCTCCTTCAGATAAATCACGGTGCGGCCGAATACTTCCTCGCTCAACCCCACCATTTCGGACGCCACCGCGCCGCGGCCGACATTGAGCAGTCCTTCGAGCAGCGCCCCGCCCTGATCGACCTCGCCGAGCACCTGATCGGCGTTGACCTCGACATTGGCGAACTCGATCCGCGCAGCATTGTGCGAGTCCACCATCGCAGTGCGCTCGATCGCGATGCCCTTGGCCTTGGGATCGACCAGGAACAGCGTCAGCCCGTTGCGCTCGCCGGCGGCGCCGGCAGAGCGCGCCGCCACGATCAAGAGATCGGCGGTGTGGCCGTCGACCACGAAGGCTTTCGCGCCGCTGAGCTTGAACCCGTTACCCGATCGCACCGCCTGTAATTTGGTCTGCAGCGGACGATGCTTGGCGCCCTCGTCGATCGCGAACGCCGCCAGCAGCGAGCCGTTGGAAATTTTTGGCAGATGCGCGGCCTTCTGCGCCTCGCTGCCGCCGCGCGTCAGCGCGGAAGCGGCCAGTACCGCGGTCGACAAGAACGGCGACGGCATCAGCGTGCGGCCGATTTCCTCCATCACCACGCCGGCCTCGACGCAGCCAAGCCCGCTGCCGCCGAAATTCTCGGGGATCAAGAGGCCTGCAAACCCCATTTCGGCAAACGTCTTCCAGAGCTCGCGGGAAAACCCCGTCGCGTCCTTGCCGTCGCGCAACTGCCGCAGATGCGACACCGGCGCCTTGTCGCTGATAAGGCCGCGCGCGCTGTCGCGCAGCATGGATTGTTCTTCGGTGAGGACGAGTGCCATGGAGAGGATTCCGATATTGAGTAAGCGACTGAATTGGATGATTTCGTCATGCCCGGCCTTGTGCCGGGCATCCACGTCTTGCTTCTCGGAGACAAAGACGTGGATGGCCGGGTCAAGCCCGGCCATGACGGCGGAGAGAAATCAAGCCCCCGGCAGATCGAGGATGCGCTTGGCGACAATTCCGAGCATCACCTCGGAGGTGCCGCCCTCGATCGAGTTGGCCTTGGTGCGCAGCCAGGCGCGCGGGCGGGCGCCGTTCCTGGAGCGCTCGCTTTCCCATTCCAGCGCGTCGGCGCCGCCGGCCGACATCAGGATTTCGTAGCGGCGCTTGTTGAGCTCGGTGCCGTAATATTTCATCGCCGAGGAAAATGCCGGATGCGACTGGCCGGCCTTGGCCAGATCCACCGCGCGTTCGGCGGCGGCCGACAGCGCCGCCTCGTCGATCTCGAAGGTCGAGATCTGGCTGCGCAGCATCGCGTCTTCCAGCCGGCCCTGGTCGTCGGTGCCGACGGAATCGGCGGCGACCTGGCCGAGCGGACGGCCGACGCCGCGCTCGCCCATGCCTGATATCATCGCGCGCTCATGCTGCAGCAGATACTTTGCGACATCCCAGCCGCGGTTGACGGTGCCGACCACATGCGATTTCGGCACCCGCACGCCGTCGAAGAAGGTTTCGCAGAACGGCGAGTAGCCGGAAATCAGCAGGATCGGCTTGGTCGTCACGCCCTTCGAGGTCATGTCGAACAGAATGAAGCTGATGCCGTCATGCTTCTTGGCTGATGCGTCGGTGCGCACCAGGCAGAAAATCCAGTCGGCATGGTTCGCATACGACGTCCAGATCTTCTGGCCGGTGATGACGAAATCGTCGCCGTCGCTCTCGGCGCGAGTCTGCAGCGAGGCGAGGTCCGATCCGGCATTCGGCTCGGAATAGCCCTGGCACCAGCGGATTTTTCCTGCCGTGATGTCGGGCAGATACGCCTTCTTCTGCGCCTCGGTGCCGTAGTGCAGCAGCGCCGGCCCGAGCATCGAAATACCGAACGAGGTCAGAGGCTGCCGCGCGCCGATCGCTGCCATCTCCTGGCGCACGATCTTGGCCTGCTCGGGATCGAGGCCTCCGCCGCCATATTCTTTCGGCCAATGCGGCACGGTCCAGCCCTTGTCGCGCATCCGCTCGAACCAGACGCGCTGCGGCTCCGACGAGAATTTGGCGTTGCGGCCGCCCCAGAAGGTGTCGCTCTCCGAGGCCATCGGACGCCGCATCTCCGGCGGACAATTGGCCTCGAGCCAGCTGCGGGTTTCACGGCGGAAAGTTTCGAGGTCGGACATTTCAGGCGTTTCCATATGGGATGTTGGATCGACCTTAGCCGTCGCATAGCGGAATTCAATATGTCTCTGCGCTGGGCCATGCTGTGGCGACGGTGGCCACGCTCCCTATTCGGGTGTATCGCAGGGCCCGCAACGATTGAAAAACAAGAGGAAACGGACATGCGGCTGAAGTTGCTTTCGCCAGGCGAAATGAGCGCCGAGCAAAAAGAAACCTACGACGAGTCGATAGCCGGCAAGCGCGGCGCCCCGCCGGCGCCGATGATGGCCTGGCTCAACAGCCCCCCGATGGCGAAGCACGCCACCCGGCTGGGCGAGCAACTTCGTTTCAACACGATCTTTCCGGCAAAATTGTCCGAGATCGCGATCCTCGTCACCGCGCGGCACTGGACCTCGCATTACGAATGGTTCGCGCACAAGCGGCTGGCGCTGAAGGGCGGCATGGATCCCAGGATCATCGACGATATCAGGGATCGTCGTACGCCTACTTTCGACGATCCGAAGGGTCGGCTGATCTACGAGGTTGCGAAATCACTTCATGAAGGTCACGGCGTCTCGAAATCGCTGTACGACGAAGCCGTCAAGGTGCTGACCGAACGCGGCATCACCGAAGTCATCGGCCTGTGCGGCTACTACACGATGGTGTCGATGACGCTGAACACCTTCGAGTTCGGGCTGCCTGAAGGAGAAGCGTCCGACCTTGCGTGATCTATCTTCTCCCTCGCCCCGCGCTTGCGGGGAGAGGGTTGGGGTGAGGGGCTCTCTCGGCTATATGACTCGCAGAGAGTCCCCCTCACCCGGCGCAACGCCGTAGCCGAAGCTACGCTTCGGCGTCGATCTTTAGAAACGGCCGCCAAAAGGCGGCCTATGCCTCTCCCCGCAAGCGGGGCGAGGTAAGGAAGAGCCCGCGGAGAAAAATCATGCCCCAAAATCCACCCATTATTGCCGGTACGCGGATCGGGCATGTCCATCTCAAGGTCGCCGATCTCGACCGCGCGCTCGGGTTTTATTGCGGCGTGCTCGGCTTCGAGGTGATGCAGAAGATGGGCTCGGCCGCCGCGTTCATTTCGGCCGGCGGCTATCACCACCATATCGGCCTCAACACCTGGGAGAGCAAAGGCGGCCACCCGCCGCCGCCGGGCAGCACCGGGCTGTTCCATACCGCGATCCTCTATCCCTCGCGCCCGGCGCTCGCCGACGCACTGCATCGCGTGATCGAGGCCGGCATCCAGCTCGACGGCGCCAGCGACCATGGCGTCAGCGAAGCGCTCTATCTGCGCGACCCCGACGAGAACGGCGTCGAACTCTATCGCGACCGGCCAAAGGAGGAGTGGCCGCTCACGCCTGACGGCAAGCTTTCGATGTTCACGAAGCGGCTGGATCTGGACGATTTGCTGCGCGCCCGCGAAAGCTAATTCCTCATGGTGAGGAGCGCGTCTTCGCGGGTCTCGAACCATGTAGCCCGCGGCCCATCCTTCGAGACGCGGTCTTGCGGCCGCTCCTCAGGATGTGGACTGGGCGCGCCCCCTGATCATAACCAGCACCGCGGCCGTCAATTCGACGCCAACGCAGGCGTAGAACGGCCGCG
>JAIEPP010000561.1 GCA_019748335.1 Xanthobacteraceae bacterium | reverse complement strand
ATTCGCCGTCCGGCGGCAGCGTCGGCATCGCGTTCTCGATCCCTGCCTCGACGGTGAAGAGCGTGATCGCCCAGCTCAAGGACAAGGGCACGGTCAGCCGCGGCTGGATCGGCGTCCAGATCCAGCCGGTGACCGCTGATATCGCCGACAGCCTCGGCCTGAAGAAGGCGGAAGGCGCGCTGGTGGCGGAACCGCAGGCCAACGGTCCGGCGGCCAAGGCCGGCATCGAATCCGGTGACGTCATCATCGCCGTCAACGGCGAGTCGGTGAAGGATGCCCGCGAACTCGCCCGCACCATCGGCGGTCTTGCCCCCGGCAACGCGGTCAAGCTCAACGTCGTGCACAAGGGCCAGGACAAGGTCGTCAACCTCACGCTCGGCCAGTTGCCGAACACGGTCGAGGCCAAGGCCGACCTCGGCAAGGACGATAACAGTAACGCGACCAAGGGAACCGACGTGCCGAAGCTCGGCATGACGGTGGCCCCGGCCAACAGCGTCGCCGGCGCCGGCAAGGAAGGCGTCGTGGTGACCGAGGTCGACCCGAAGAGTGCGGCGGCCGAACGCGGCTTCAAGGAAGGCGACGTCATTCTCGAAGTCGCCGGTAAGAGCGTTACCACCGCCGGTGACGTCCGTGACGCGATCACGGCCGCGCGCACCGACAACAAGAACAGCGTGCTGATGCGCGTAAAGAGCGGCGGTTCGTCGCGGTTCGTGGCAGTGCCGCTGGCCAAGGGTTAAATACGAGATGGAAGGTTTCGCCGGCATTGTCGCCCCCGCCGACGGCTCCTTCCGGGGAGCGGGTCAAAAGCTCGCTCCCACCAGGTACCTTTCGATGGAATACGCCCCCCTCCGTCGGAAGGTTCTAAGGGCGGCGGGGTCCCCCAGCTCCGCCGCCCGCTTTTTTTCTGTATTTTTTTTCACTTCATCGCGAGACCGGCCGGTCGCCTTGCATGTGCAGGGCGACCGCGCCATGGTGAGAGAAAGTCCATTCCAGTGACCGCAACTGCTTCCGAAATGCGCCTGTTGATCATCGAAGACGACCGCGAGTCCGCCGACTATCTGGTCAAGGCGTTCCGCGAAGTCGGGCATGTCGCCGATCTCGCCAGCGACGGCGAGGAGGGCCTGTCCATGGCCGACGGCGGCGACTACGACGTGCTGGTCGTCGACCGCATGCTGCCCAAGCGCGACGGCCTGTCGCTGATCGGCAACCTGCGCGACAAGGGCAACCGCACGCCGGTCCTGATTCTCTCCGCGCTCGGCCAGGTCGACGACCGCATCAAGGGCCTGCGCGCCGGCGGCGACGACTACCTGCCAAAGCCCTATTCATTCGCCGAGCTTTTGGCGCGCGTTGAAGTGCTGTCGCGCCGCCATGGCGGTCCGGCGGAAGAGACCACCTACAAGGTCGGCGATCTCGAACTCGACCGGCTGTCGCACCGGGTCGCCCGCGGCAAGGACGAGCTGACGCTGCAGCCGCGCGAATTTCGCCTGCTCGAATATCTGATGAAGCATGCGGGGCAGGTGGTGACGCGCACCATGCTGCTGGAAAATGTCTGGGACTATCATTTCGATCCGCAGACCAACGTCATCGACGTCCATATTTCACGGTTGCGCTCCAAGATCGACAAGGGTTTTGAACGGCCCTTGCTGCACACGATCCGCGGCGCGGGATACATGATCCGTGACGGCATTCGGTAAACTGGTCCGCACCACGGCGTTCCGGCTGACGCTGGCCTATCTGTTTCTGTTTGCGCTGTTTGCCGCGTCGCTGCTGGGTTACTTCGCCTGGAATACGCGACGGCTGATCACCGAGCAGATCACGACAACGGTGAACAGCGAAATCGCCGAGATCAACGACATCTACAACCGCCGCGGTCTGCGCGGCCTTGACTTCACCATCCGCAACCGCTCCGTGCGGCCCGGCGCCAATCTCTATCTCGTCACTGCGCCGAATGGGACCGCGCTTGGCGGCAATGTCTCTTCGTTGTCGCCGGGTGTAATGGCATCCAGCGGCTGGTCGGAGACCGCCTACCGTCGGCTCGATGATCAGGACAAGGGCGACCACCGCGCGCTGGTCTATGTCACCCAGTTGGACAATGGATTCCGCCTTCTGGTCGGACGCGATCTCGAAGAGCGCCGGCGGCTGTTCGGAATCGTCGCCCATGCCGCGCAATGGTCGCTGCTGGTCGTGATCGTGCTCGGCATCGGCGGCGGCATCTTCGTAGCGCGGCGGGTGCTGCGCCGGATCGACGCCATGACCGGCACCACCCAGCGCATCATGGCCGGCGACCTCTCGGGCCGTCTGCCGGTCGGGCGCAGCGGCGACGAACTCGATCGCCTCGCTGAAAACCTCAATGCCATGCTGGAGCGCATTGAAGCCCTGATGATCGGGCTGAAGGAAGTTTCCGACAACATCGCCCATGACCTGAAGACGCCGCTGACCCGGTTGCGCAACCGCGCCGAGGAGGCGTTGGCGAGTTCCGGCACCGAGGGCGAGTACCGCGCCGCGCTGGAACGCACCATCGAGGAATCCGACGGCCTGATCCGCACCTTCAACGCGCTGCTGATGATCGCGCGGGCCGAGTCCGGGCAGGCGCGCGGCAACATGGACGATTTCGACGCCGCCGACGTCGCCAACGGCATCCACGAACTCTACGAGCCGCTGGCCGAAGACGATGGCATGACTTTACGTGTGAAGACCGCGCCGGTGCGGCTGCACGGCAACCGCGAACTGATCGGCCAGGCCTTGGCCAATCTGGTCGAGAACGCGATCAAATACGGCAAGCCGTCAGCGGTGGTACAGCCGCTGGATGCTATCGCCGCGGCCCGTACAAGGGAGATCCTGATCGAGGCGCGGCGCGAGGGCGATTCCGTGCTGCTCAGCGTCAGCGACCACGGACCAGGGATTCCGGAAGGCGACCGCAAGCACGCAGTGGAACGGTTCGTTCGGCTGGAAGCCAGCCGGACGCTGCCGGGCTCCGGACTTGGGCTCAGTCTGGCGTCCGCGGTGGCGACGCTGCATGGCGGTGAACTCAGGCTCGGCGATTCGCATCCCGGCCTGATCGCAACGCTGGTAATTCCGGCACTTTCCGCCACCACAGCGTTTTCGAGCGAAGTGGACGCCGGTTCGCGTGAAGAAAACGCGTCAAAACAAAGAGCTCGGGCCTGATTTCATCAGACCGGGAGAGGCTTGCGGCTCAAACGCAGGATGTGCCACAGAAGGTGGCATGAACCCATCCGCGCCGGGAAACGCGGAAGGACATCGGCTGGCCGCGCGGTTCGTGGCCGCGCCGCATGTCTCCGCCACCCGCAATGCCGAACAACGTCTGGGAGACTGGCTTGCCGAACTCGAGCCGGCGCAGTCGGCTGCGATCGATGCGTGGCTGGCCCATCCGCATGTCAGGACGATCCTGCTCGGGATCGCTGAATTCTCGCCCTATCTGTTCGACCTGATCCGCGCCGACGCCACGCGCCTGATCCGCGTGTTGTCATGCGACCCGGAGACGCACCTCTCAGCCGTGATCGAGAAGACCTCGCGCGAGGTGCTCGCGGCCGCCGGCGAGAGCGACGTGATGCATCTGCTGCGCCGCATGAAGGCGGAAGCCGCGCTGATGATCGCGCTGTGCGATATCGGCGGGGTCTGGCCGGTAATGCGGGTGACGGCGGCGCTGACCGACCTGGCGGTGAGTTCCGTGCAGACCGCCTTGCGCTTCCTGCTGCGGCAGGAGGTCGCGCGCGGCCGGATGACGGCGGTCAATCACGACCGGCCCGAGGAGGGCTCCGGCCTGATCGTGCTGGCGATGGGGAAGATGGGCGCGGGCGAACTGAACTATTCCAGCGACATCGACCTGATCGTGTTTTTCGATCCCGCCGCAACCTCGCTGGTCGCCGATATCGAACCGGCGCCGTTCTTCGTGCGGGTGACGCAGGCGCTGGCGCGCCTGCTGCAGCAACGCTCCGGCGACGGCTATGTGTTCCGTGTCGACTTGCGGCTGCGGCCGGATCCGGCCTCGACCCAGGTGGCGATGTCGATCGACGCGGCGCTGCATTACTATGAGCGGGAAGGGCGGACCTGGGAACGCGCGGCGATGATCAAGGCGCGGCCCTGCGCCGGTGACCCCAGAGCCGGCGAGGCTGTTGTCGCCGAACTCGCCCCGTTCGTGTGGCGCAAGCATCTGGATTTCGCGGCGCTGGCCGATGTTCACGACATGAAGCGGCAGATGCAGACCTATCGCGGCCAGAGCGAGATCGCGGTCGAAGGCCACAACGTCAAGGTCGGTCGCGGCGGCATCCGCGAGATCGAATTTTTCGCGCAGACCCAGCAACTGATCGCCGGCGGCCGGCATCCGGAACTTCGGGTGCGGCCGACGCTGCTCGCATTGAATGTACTGGCGAACAGCGACTGGATTACCTTCGACGCCTGCCACGAACTGACGGCGGCCTACGAGTTTCTGCGCCGGGTCGAGCACCGGCTGCAAATGGTCGCCGACGAGCAGACCCATGCGCTGCCGGACGACGCGGAAGCCGTCGAACGTTTTGCAAACTTCTTCGGCTATGACAGCCGTGCGTCCTTCGCCAGGGATCTGCTCGGCCACCTCAATATCGTGCAGGGACATTACAGCAAGCTGTTCGAGGGCGACCCGACCGGCACCGCGAAACTGCCCGATGTCAGCTACAGCGGCGGGCCGAACGATCCGCGGCTGCTCGCGCATCTGGCAACGCTCGGTTTCAAGAAGCCGATCGTGGTGGCCAAGACCGTTCAGCAATGGCTGGAAGACGACTACCGCGTGCTTCGCAACGAGAGCACCAAGAACGCGTTCGTCGAGTTCGTTCCTGGCCTGATCGACGGCCTCGCGCATGCCGAAGATCCGGATGATGCTGTGGCCGCGTTCGATCGCTTTCTGGGCGCCCTGCAGCGCGGCGGCCGTCTGATCTCGCTGTTGAGCCAGAACCGAGATCTGGTAGCGCTGGTCGCATTGATCCTCGGCGCGGCACCCCGGCTCGGCGACATGCTGGCGCGACAGCCGCAGATCATGGATGGGCTGATCGATCCGCGTTTCTTCGGCGCGATGCCGGACCAGAAGGAATTGTCGGCGCGGCTGGCGGCGACGCTGAAGGACGCGGATTCCTACGAAGACTTTCTCGACCGCCTGCGGCTGTTCGGGCAGGAGAGCCTGTTTTTGATCGGCACGCGCATTCTCTCCGGCACGGTGTCCGCGCAGCAGGCCAGCGTCGCCTTTGCCGACGTCGCCGAGGGCATCGTCAATACCGTGCATGGCCTGGTCACCGATCGCTTCGCGGTCCAGCACGGCCGCATCAAGGGGCAGGAGACCGCGATCCTGGCGATGGGCCGGCTCGGCAGCCGCGAGATGACGGCGTCGTCCGATCTCGACCTGATCCTGCTCTATGATTTCAGCGATGAGAACCCCGATTCCGACGGCGAACGGTCGCTGCACGGCGCGCAGTATTTTGCCCGCTTCACCCAGCGGCTGATCTCGGCGTTCACGACGCGAACCAACTACGGCGTGCTGTACGACGTCGACATGCGGCTGCGGCCGTCGGGCCGCGCCGGGCCGG
>JAIEPP010000489.1 GCA_019748335.1 Xanthobacteraceae bacterium | reverse complement strand
CTCAACGCAATCCTGCGAGACCGAGCCCCATGGCAGCCAAAAAACGCTTGACCACAAAGACAGTCGCTCTCCCCGCACGCGCGGGGCGAGGGAGACGATGGACCGCCGGCCGCCGCAGATGAATCCGCCTTGACTCTTCCTCGCTTCTGATTCGACTCCGCACCGTCTCCGTTCTTAACGATTCCACCGAAAAACCTGTTCTTGTGGAGCCCCCTCAAACTTGATCTAGTGCCATCTCCATCGCAGCCACGCGAGATGTTGCGGAGAACGAAGCCGGTTCCGGTAGGAGTCAGCGATTCGGGCGCGTTTCGTTCCAGACTCGTTCCACAGCTTAAGAGCGACCGCATCACCGTCGCATAATGACACACATGACCTTGGAAAGAGCGCGTATTCCTGATCGCAAAACCGGTACCCACTTTTGCGGAATACGCGCAATACAGCGACGCAAGAAACACCCTTAAAATATGGCTTTCTCTCATTCTCCGTTCGGCCACGAACGCGCACCCGGCGCCGGTGTCACCGCGGTGCTGGGGCCGACCAATACCGGCAAGACCCATCTCGCCATCGAGCGGATGCTGGCGCATTCGTCCGGGGTGATCGGGCTGCCGCTGCGGCTGTTGGCGCGCGAGGTCTACAACAAGATCGTCGATCGCGCAGGTGCGGAGAGCGTCGCGCTGATCACCGGCGAAGAGAAGATCAAGCCGAAAAATCCGCGCTACTGGGTTTCCACCGTGGAAGCGATGCCGCGGGATATCGACGTCTCGTTTCTCGCGGTCGACGAAATCCAGATCGCGGCGGATCTCGAGCGCGGGCATGTCTTCACCGATCGCATCCTGCACCGCCGCGGCCGCGACGAGACGCTGCTGCTGGGCGCTGCGACCATGCGCCCCATCATCGAGCGGCTATTGCCGGGCGCCTCCATCGTCACCCGGCCGCGACTGTCGCAGCTCGAATTCGCCGGCGACCGCAAGATCACGCGGCAGCCACGACGGACGGCCATTGTCGCGTTCTCCGCCGACGAGGTCTACGCGATCGCGGAACTGATCCGCCGCCAGCACGGCGGCGCGGCGGTGGTGCTGGGCTCGCTCTCGCCCCGCACACGCAACGCGCAGGTCGCGATGTTCCAGAACGGCGACGTCGATTATCTCGTCGCCACCGACGCCGTCGGCATGGGGCTGAACCTCGACGTCGACCACGTCGCCTTCGCCAGTGACCGCAAATACGACGGCTACCAGTTCCGCCGCCTCAACCCCTCCGAATTCGCGCAGATCGCGGGCCGCGCCGGCCGCGCCACCCGGAACGGGACCTTTGGGACCACGGGGCGCTGTGCGCCGTTCGAGCCGGAACTGGTGAACGCGCTGCAGAACCACACCTTCGACAGCGTCAAAATGCTGCAGTGGCGCAATTCGAAGCTGGATTTCGCCTCGCTCGGCGCCCTGCAGGTCTCGCTGGCGGTCTCTCCGAGCCACGAGGTTCTGACCCGGGCGCCGATCGCCGAGGATCTGCGCGTGCTCGACCACGCCGCCCGCGACGGCGATGTCCGCGACATGGCCCATGGCGCCGCCGCCGTGGAACGGCTGTGGGACGCCTGCCAGATCCCGGATTACCGGCGCCTGGCGCCGGCCGCCCATGCCGAACTCGTGACCACGTTGTACGGTTTTCTGATGAAAAGAGGCCGGATTCCCGACGCATGGTTCGCCGCCCAGGTCGATCAGGCCAATAACGTCAATGGCGATATCGACACGCTGTCGGGCCGGATCGCGCAAATCCGGACCTGGACCTTCGTCGCCAACCGCCCGGACTGGCTGGGTGACCCCGATCACTGGCAGGGGATCACGCGCGAGGTCGAAAATAAATTGTCCGATGCGCTGCATGAACGGCTAACGGAGCGTTTCGTTGACCGCCGTACCAGTGTATTGATGCGCCGCCTGCGGGAGAACAGTGTTTTGAATACGGAAATCGGCAAGACCGGCGAAGTGATTGTGGAGGGCCATGCGATCGGCCGCCTCGACGGATTCACCTTTGCGCCAGATGCGGCAGAAGCAGGCAGCGATGCCAAGGCGCTGCAGGCGGCGGCGCAACAGGTGCTGGCCGGCGAGATCGACGCGCGCGCCGAAAAGCTGGCGGCAGCCCCCGACGATCAGTTCGTGCTGACTTCGGACGGCACCATCCGCTGGACCGGCGACGCGGTGGCCAAGCTGGTCGCGGCCGACGACGCGCTGCACCCGCGCCTGCGCATCATTGCCGACGATCGATTGAACGGCGCGCCGCGCGAAGCCGTGCAAACCCGCCTCGATCTGTACCTGAAGACGCATATCGAAAAGCTGCTCGGACCGCTGTTCGGCCTCTCGAAAGCCGAGGACATTACCGGCATCGGCCGCGGCATCGCGTTCCAGCTGGTGGAAGCGCTCGGCGTGCTCGAGCGCACCAAGATCTCCGCCGAGATGAAGGATCTCGACCAGGCTTCGCGCGCGACCTTGCGCAAATACGGCGTCCGCTTCGGCGCCTACCACATCTATTTCCCGGCGCTGCTGAAGCCCGCCGCGCGGGCGCTGGCCTCGCTGCTGTGGGCCGAGAAGCAGGACAATGTCGATATGGCCGCGCTGTCGGGCGCGCAGCATCTGGCTAGCTCCGGCCGCACTTCGTTCGCGGTCGACAAGGCGCTGCCGCGCGACGCCTATCGCGTGCTCGGCTATCGCCAGTGCGGCGAGCGCGCGGTGCGCGTCGATATCCTGGAACGTCTCGCCGATCTGATCCGTCCCGCCTTGGCCTGGCGCGAGAGTTCGCCGGGCGAAAAGCCCGCCGGTGCGTTCGATGGCCGCAGCTTCGTGGTGACGCAGGCGATGACCTCGCTGACCGGTTCGGCCGGCGAGGATTTTGCCTCGGTGCTGCGCGCGCTCGGCTATCGCATGGATCGCCGCGCGCCGCTGCCGCCGAAGCCCGTGCAAGCGGCTGAAGTAGTGGAAGCTACGCCGGCAGAGGCCGTCACGGATGACGGCGGCCTGATCGAAATATCGATGGCTGACATTGTCGACCAGCAGGTGTCCGGCGATCCGGCGCCGTCGGCGGCGCTGTTGCCCAGCGTGACGCCGGCGCCTGAGGTGAGCGAGCAAGCGCCTGTTGCGGCCGAAGCCGCGCCGGAGCCTGTCGCCGAAACCGCACCGGAGCCGGTCGCTGAGGCTGCTGCAGAAACGCCTGTGGTTGAAGAGCCCGCTGCCGATGCCCCCGCCGCTGAAGCGACGGCCGAGGCTGCCGGCGAAGCCGCGCCGGCTGAGGCCGCTTCCGCCGAAGCCAAGCCCGATGCGACGGCGGAGCCGGTGATGATCGAAGTCTGGCGGCCCGGCGGCCGTTCCGAAGAACGCCGCCCGCACGATCGCAACCGCCAGCGTCACGGCCGGCCGCAAGGCGACGCGCAGGCAGCTAGCCCCGTCGGCGAGAGCGCTGAGGGCGCCCCCCGCGGCGAGCAGCGCCATCGGCGCCCGCGCCGCCACAGCGACTTCCGCAAACCCCGCGAGGGCGCACCGGCCGATGGTGCCGTGGCCGCCGCAGCGCCGGCCGAGGGCGCGCCCGCGACGACCGAGGCGCGTTCGGAGACCCGTCACGAGCGCCCGCGCTTCGAAGGCAAGGGCCGCGATAAGGACAAGGCCGGTGGCGACCGTCCCGACAAAAAATTCGGCGGCGATCGCGGCAAGGGTGGCGACCGCAACAAGGGCGGCGGCGACCGTGGTCCGCGCGACAAGGGCCGCGATTTCGGCGGACGCGACAAGGGCGGCCCGTCGCACCGTCAGTGGGCGACGACAGCGGTACCTCGTGATCGCGATCGTCCGGCCGATCCGAATTCGCCGTTCGCAAAACTCGCGGCGCTGAAGGAACAGCTCGCCGGCCGCAAGGACTAAACTTCTCCGGGGCATATTTGGAGCGCCAGCGTCTCGATAAGTGGCTGTGGCACGCGCGGGTGGTGAAGGCGCGCACCTCGGCTGCTGCACTGGTCGAAGCCGGTCACGTCCGCATCAACGGCGTGCGCGAGAAGGCCCCGGGACACGGTGTCAAACTCGGCGACGTCTTGACCATCGCGCTCGACAACAGCGTGCGCATCCTCAAAGTCGCGGGTTTCAGCGAACGCCGCGGCGATGCCACCGCGGCGCGCGTGCTGTTCGAGGATTTGCAAGGACCCAAACCATGACTATCTGCAGCAGGGCGGCGGCGACGCCCGAAAACGCCCGGTTTGGGCACTTGCTTCCCTTTTGCTTCTCTTGCGGCAGCGCACTTCATGCGCTACGCAAACCCCGGAAAACTGATCCGTTTCGGAGCCTGTTCGGAGTCTTGGATGACGTACGTCGTCACTGAAGCCTGCATCAAATGCAAATATACCGACTGCGTTGAAGTCTGCCCCGTCGACTGTTTCTACGAGGGCGAGAACATGCTGGTCATCCATCCCGACGAATGCATCGACTGCGGCGTCTGCGAACCCGAATGTCCCGCCGACGCCATCAAGCCGGACACCGAGCCGGGCCTGGAGAAGTGGCTCGAGGTCAACACCGAATACGCCAAGAGTTGGCCCAACATCACCCAGAAGAAGGACCAGCCCCCGGACGCGAAGGAATTCGAGGGCGTGGAAGGCAAGTTCGAGAAATATTTTTCCAAGGAACCCGGCACCGGCGACTGATTCGCCCACGGCACGTGCCAGACCGAAACTGCCAGTTGAGGCCGTTTCGGACCAAATCAGAGCCTGTTTCTAACCCGACAGGCTATGTTTCGAACCAAAACAGCCCTGCTGATTTAACCCTGTTGACGGACTTATGACGGAATACTCCCGTAAAGGTCCGGATTGGGGCGTAAATCATTGATTTTTGCGGAAAATGTGCTATATTGGGCACAATACAAGCCAAACCCGGTCATGCGTACCATGTGACCGTCGGTGGGTTCCCGTAAAAACATCGAACAGGGGCGTGGCAGTTTCCGCGCGCAGGCTGTGTCACAGAAAACGCGTAAAAAGAGTGCTTCAAAGACCACGAAAAAAGCCGCTCCGGCCAGCCGCAGCGCAACCAAGGGCCGTGCCAAGGCGCCTGTAAAGGACGCCAGGAAGGCTGCGGCCGCAAAGTCCTCGAAAAACAAAAGAAGCGCAATGCCAGATAAGACTGCCAAAACTGCCGCGAAAGCGACGGCTTCGAAGGCCACTGCTTCGAAGGTCGCTCCCAAGACCCCCGTGAAGGCTACCGTTGCCGCTGCCCCGAAGCACGCAGCTGCCAAGCCTGTGGCCCCCAAGGCCGCTGCCGTGGTCGCGCCGAAGGCTGCCGTGAAGCCGGTGGTTGCTGCCCCCAAGATCGAAGAGCCGAAGAAGGTCGTGACCCAGCGTCAGGGCTTCAAGGCCAATGAATTCGTGGTCTATCCCGCTCACGGCGTCGGCCAGATCCTGGCGATCGAGGAGCAGGAAATCGCGGGCGCCCGTCTCGAGCTGTTCGTGATCAATTTCATGAAGGACAAGATGACGCTCCGCGTGCCGACCGCCAAGGTCGCCAATGTCGGCATGCGCAAGCTGTCCGAGCCGGCGCTGGTCAAGAAGGCGCTGGA
>JAIEPP010000371.1 GCA_019748335.1 Xanthobacteraceae bacterium | reverse complement strand
GCCTATGAGGAAGCCGGCATGATCAAGCACGGCTCCAAGATGATCCAGGCGGTGACGTCAGCCACGGTGCCGCAGATCACGATCTACTGCGGTGCGTCGTTTGGTGCCGGCAATTACGGCATGTGCGGTCGCGGTTTTCATCCGCGCTTCTGCTTCTCCTGGCCCAACGCCAAGACCGCCGTGATGGGCGGCGAGCAGGCGGCTGAAACCATGGCGATCGTGTCCGAGGCCGCCGCGGCGCGGCGCGGCAAGCCGATCGAGCAGGAAAAGCTCGACGCCATGAAGGCGCAGATCATTAGCGTGTTCGACGGCCAGATGGATGTGTTCTCGACCTCGGCGCGCGTGCTCGACGACAGCGTGATCGACCCGCGCGATACCCGCAGCGTGCTGTCGGAGGTGCTGGCGATCTGCCGCGAGGCCGAGGCGCGCGCACCGCAGCGCATGCAATTTTCGGTCGCCCGGCCATGAGCATGATGAAGCAGACGCCGTTCTTCAAGATCCTGATCGCCAATCGCGGCGAGATCGCGCTGCGGATCATGCGCACCGCGCGCCGTCTCGGCTATGGCGTGGTCGCGGTTTATTCCGATGCCGACCGCGACGCGCTGCATGTCCGCGAGGCCGACCAGGCCGTGCGGATCGGCGAGGCCCTGCCGGCGCAGTCCTATCTGCGGATCGACGCGATCATCGCTGCTGCCAAAGCCTCCGGCGCCAGCGCGGTGCATCCGGGCTACGGCTTCCTCGCCGAGAACGAGGATTTTGCGTCAGCCTGCCGCGACGCCGGGCTGGTGTTTATCGGGCCTTCGCCGGAAGCGATCCGCGCCATGGGCAACAAGGCCGGTGCCAAGGACATCATGCAAAAAGCCGGGGTGCCCTGCGTGCCCGGTTATCAGGGCGCGGACCAGAGCGATGCCGTGATGCAGAAGGAGGCGAAGAAGATCGGCTTCCCCGTCATGATCAAGGCCGTCGCCGGCGGCGGCGGGCGCGGCATGCGGCTGGTCGCGGATGCCAAGGCGTTTCCGGATGCGCTGCGTAGCGCGCGCTCCGAGGCGCAGGGCGCGTTCGGCGACGCAAGCGTGATTCTGGAACGCGCCATCGTCAATCCCCGGCACATCGAAGTCCAGGTGTTCGGCGACCGCTATGGCAATGCCATTCATCTCGGCGAACGCGATTGCTCGGTGCAGCGCCGCCACCAGAAGCTGATTGAGGAAGCGCCGTCGCCGGCGGTGACGCCGCGACTGCGCGCGCGGATGGGCCAGGTTGCCGTCGACGCAGTCCGGTCGCTGCGCTACGAGGGCGCCGGCACGCTGGAATTCCTGCTCGACCCCAGCGGCGAATTCTATTTCATGGAAATGAATACGCGGCTGCAAGTCGAACATCCCGTCACCGAAGCTGTCACCGGGCTCGACCTCGTCGAATTGCAGTTGCGTGTCGCCAGCGGCGAGCCGCTCGGGCTGGTGCAGGAGGACGTCAGGTTTTCCGGCCATGCGATCGAGGTGCGGTTGTGCTCCGAGGATGCCGGCCATGATTTCATGCCGCAGTCCGGCAAGATGGCGCTGTGGCAGATGCCGGAAGGCCTGCGGGTCGAACACGCGCTGCAATCCGGGTCCGAGATTCCACCGTTCTACGATTCGATGATCGCCAAGGTCATCAGCCATGGCACCACGCGTGACGAGGCGCGCGGCAAGCTGATCTCGGGTCTGGAGCAGCTAGCTGCGTTCGGCGTCACCACCAATCAGGGATTTCTGATTTCCTGCCTGCGGCATCCCGGCTTCGCCAAGGGCGAGGCGACCACGGCCTTTATCGGCAATCATCGCGGCGAGCTGCTGGCGCCGCGTCAGGATGCGGAGTGGGAAGCCTTTCTGGCGGCACTGCTGCTCACTCTCACCGATCCCTTCGCGCCGAAGTGGCACAGCGGACGATCGCTGGCGGCGACATTCCCGGTGCCGGTGCGTGTCGAGCTGGGCGATGGGGTGCGCGATATCGAAATCGTACGCGACCGTGACGGCAGCTATCAAGGCGTTGAGAACGAGCTCTACCGAGTCGAGATTCACAGCGTTGGCAACGACACGGTACGGTTCAGCGGCAATGGCCTGACCGAGTCGCTCAAGTGGTCCCGCGGCGGCGACCGCCTCTTCTTTCTCTATCGGGGCGACACCATCGCGGTGCGCGACCTGACGCTGGCGGCACCCGTCTCCGCCGCCGTCAGCGGCGGCGACGGCAAGGTGCGCGCCGCGATGAACGGCCGTGTCGTCGCGGTGCTGGTCCAGCCCGGCGACAAGGTCGTGGCCGGTCAGCCTGTCATGACGCTGGAAGCGATGAAGATGGAGCATGTGCACACGGCCGGCGTCGCCGGCACGGTGTCGGCGATTGACGTGACCGAGGGCGAACAGGTGACGACGGGGAGGATCGTGGTGGAGATTGAGGCGGGTTGACTCCCTTCACCTTCGCCCGACGGTCCTCATCCTGAGGAGCCGCGCAGCGGCGTCTCGAAGGATGGCTGGGGGCCACGTGGTTCGGGACGGCGCTGCGCGCCTCCTCACCATGAGGAGCTAATGTACGGCGGCTTACCCCGCTCGCCCCGTCCCGTCATTCAGCCAGCACGCCACCTCGTGTTTCGCGCCGGCCGGCATCAGCACCGGCCGTTCCACCTTGCAGCGGTCCATTGCATAACGGCAGCGGGTGTGGAAGGCGCATCCGGGCGGCGGGTTGATCGGGCTCGGCACGTCGCCGTCGATCATGGGCTCGAGTTTCTTCGCCTTGGGGTCGGCGATCGGCACCGACGCCAGCAGCGCCTGCGTATAGGGATGGCGCGGGTTGGCGAACAGCTCGGTCTTGTCGGCGATCTCGACAATGCGCCCGAGATACATCACCGCGACGCGATGGCTGATATGGGCGACGACGGCGAGGTCGTGCGCGATGAACAGATAGGAGAAGCCGTGCTTGCGCTGTAGGTCGATCAACAGATTGATCACCTGCGCCTGGATCGAAACGTCAAGCGCCGACACCGGTTCGTCGCAGACGATCAGGCGCGGCCCAAGCGACAGGGCGCGGGCGATGCAGATGCGTTGCCGCTGTCCGCCGGAGAACTGATGTGGATAGTTTTTCATCTGGTCGGCGCGCAGGCCGACCTGTGCGAACAATTCGGCAACCCGTTCCTGCTTCGCGCGGCCGGTCGCCAGGCCATGCACGCTCAGCGGTTCGCCGACGATATCGCCCGCGGTCATCCGCGGATTCAGTGACGCGAACGGGTCCTGGAACACGATCTGCATCGAGCGCCGATGCGGCCGCATCTCCGCCTTGCTGAGGCCGGTGATGTCGGTGCCGTCAAGCTTGATGGCGCCGCTGGAGGGTTCGACCAGCCGCATCACGGTGCGCGCCACCGTCGATTTGCCGCAACCGGATTCGCCGACCAGGCCGAGGGTCTCGCCCTTGCCGACCGAGAAGCTGACGCCGTCGACCGCATGCACGGTGCCGACGCGACGGCGCAGGATGCCGCCGCGCACCGCGTAGTGTTTCACGAGGTCGGTAACTTCGAGCAGGGGAGTTTGGTCGGTCATGGCGCGGCCACCGTTTCCGCCGCGCGCCAGCACGCCGCCCAATGTTTTCCGTCAAATTCCTGCAACGGCGGATATTCCGCGCGGCAGCGGTCGATGGCGAGACTGCACCGCGGCGCAAAAGCGCACCCCGCCGGCAGGTTGGTCAGCGACGGCACCATGCCGGGAATTTCGGTCAACCGAGCGTCGGCTTTCGCTTCCAGCGAGATCACGGCCGGCATCGAAGCCATCAGCCCGCGTGTGTAGGGATGCAGTGGATTTTCAAACAGATCCTCGACGGTGGCCTCCTCGACCTTCTTGCCGGCATACATCACGATGACGCGCTGCGCGGTCTGCGCCACGACGCCGAGATCGTGGGTGATCAGGATCAGTCCGGTGCCCAGCGTCTTTTGCAGGTCGACGATCAGCGCCAGGATCTGCGCCTGGATGGTGACGTCGAGCGCCGTGGTCGGCTCGTCCGCAATAAGAAGCGTCGGCCGGCACGCCAGCGCCATCGCGATCATGGCGCGCTGGCGCATGCCGCCGGACAACTGGTGCGGATATTCCGATGCGCGCCGCTCCGGCTCGGGAATGCGAACGAGCTTCAACATCTCGACCGCCTTGGCCCAGGCCTGCTTGTTGCTCATGGTCTGGTGCAGTTGCACAACTTCGGTGATCTGGTCGCCGATCCGCATCACCGGGTTGAGCGAAGTCATCGGCTCCTGGAAGATCATCGACATCCGGTTGCCGCGGATGCCGCGCATCTCGGCATCACTGAGCTTGAGCAGGTCGGTGCCTTCGAGGTTGACCGAGCCGCCGACGATCCGGCCGGGCGGGTCGGGTACCAGCCGCATGATCGACAGCGCACTGACGCTCTTGCCGCAGCCGGATTCGCCGACGATGGCCAGCGTCTCGCCGCGGCGTACGCTGAACGAGACGTCATCGACCGCCCGGAACAATCCGGAATTGGTAAAGAACACCGTCTGCAGGTTCCTGACGTCGAGAACCGTTTCGTCCGCTCTTGCCCCGGTCATCAGCCGCGTTGCCTCGGGTCGAGGATGTCGCGCAGCGCATCGCCGAACAGGTTGGTGCCGAACACCGCGAGGCTGATCGCAACGCCGGGGAAAATCACCAGCCATGGCGCGGTGCGGACATATTCCGCCGCCGATTCCGACAGCATGCGGCCCCAGGACGGGTAGGGTTCGGGAATGCCGAGGCCGAGAAACGACAAGGATGCCTCGGTCAGGATGGTGGAGCCGAGCTGCGCGGTCGCCAGCACGATCAGCGGCGCCAGCGTGTTGGGCAGCACGTGGCGCAGCGCGATGCGGGTTTCGCTCATGCCGATCGACTTGGCGGCTTCGACGAATGGCAACTCACGCAGCGCCAGCGTGTTGGCACGGATGACGCGGGCCACCGTCGGGATCAGCGGGATCGCAATCGCGATGATGACGTTCGGCAGCGACGGGCCGAGGGCCGCGGTCATCACCAGCGCCAGCACCAGCAGCGGCAGCGCTTGTAGAATGTCGGTGATGCGCTGGAACACGAGATCGACCCAGCCCGACAAATAGCCGGATGCGAGGCCGACCATCACGCCGATCGACGATCCCAGAAAGGTCGAGCCGATGCCGACCGCCAGCGATATCCGCGCGCCGTGGACGATCCGGCTCCAGACGTCCCGGCCGAACGAATCCGTTCCCATCCAGTGCCGCCAGTCCGGCGACGCCAGCCGGTGCGCGGAATCGACGCTGAGCGGGTCGTAGCGGCAGATCAGGTCGGCCGAGATCGCCACCCAGACGAACAGCAGCATGATGAACAGGCCGAAAGTGCCGAGGACGTAGCGTTGCGCGAGAAACGCCAGTCGTCGCCAGCCATGCGTCGAATGGGCGCCGGCGCGTTTCAGCTCGCTGTCGTAGTTGATGGAAGTCAAGCGGGCTCCTAATCCGTGTACCGGATGCGCGGATCGATCGCGGCGTACAGCATGTCGACGGTGAAATTGGCGACCACCACGACGACGGCGATCAGCATCACGAGGTTCT
>JAIEPP010000693.1 GCA_019748335.1 Xanthobacteraceae bacterium | reverse complement strand
ACCAGCATGGCGCGGCGGTCGATCAGGACGGCGACAAAGCTCAGTGCCAGAAAGACAGCCATGATGGCGACGGCCGTCGTGGGGGAGAGTGTGGATGCGTCCGTCACCATTCCCTTGATCAGCGAATGAACGATCAAGGGCGACGCCAGCAGGTGAAGCCAGAAGGCGATGTCGGTTCGTCGCGTCAACCGCTCGGGGTCGGCGATATCGAAGCGCATCGCCAACGCAAAGACGGCAAGACCGCAAGCAAAAATGGCGGCGTTATACGCCGCGGGCGGCAACTCCGGGGCCAGCCCGTATATCAGCCCGGCGACCGTGCCGGTCAGCGCGCAGCAGCCCGCCGCGATGGTGATGGGTACCTGAAAGCGCCAATAGTGCAGCGCCGTCGCCAGCACGGTGACAAACGCGGCGGCCGCGACCGTCGTCGGATCGTATCCGGTGAGGCCGAACATGCCCGCGGCAGCCTGCGGATGCAGGCTGGCCCTCGCCTCCGCGCCGAGAAATGTATTCGCGCCCAGGAATACAGCCGCGACGAAGACGACCAGAAGAACGATGCTCGGCAACGCCATGCGCCGGAGCCGGGTGAAGAACTCCGCAAGCAGCCATGCCGTGGCGGCGATGGTGATCCACATTCCCAGGGGGCCGCCCGATCGCGACCCGAAATACCCGATCGCACCGAGAAACATGGCCAGACCGATGGTGACGAAGATATCGCTGAAACCGCTGATGAAGCGAAGCTGTTCGTCGTCGGGCGAGGCCGGCAGTTCAGGCGGCTCGCTGCCATATTCCAGCGCACGCAGGCGTTCGGCCTGTTCGGCGGTGATGATGCCGCGCGCGACGCCCTTGGCCAAAGTTTCACGTGCAATCATCGATACCAACCTCTGAAGTCAAGTAAGCCGGATCAGCGCTCCCGCAAGCAACGCCATGCGGCTATTCCTAAATGATCGGCGGTCCCGCCTGCCATTGCTTGATTGCCTCGAAGGGGTGGATCAGCATGATGATGTTCAGCGTCAGATTGTCGCGAATGTGAAGCGCCAGCACGAGTTCGAACAACAACGCCAGCGCCACGGTCACCGCGACGGGAAATTTTCGGGCGATCAGGAAACCGCTGACCATGGCCAGATTGTCGGAGATCGAATTGACGATGGAGTCACCGAAATAATCCAGCGAGATGGTTCCGGCGCGATAGCGGTTGATGATCCAGTCGGAATTCTCGACCAGTTCCCAACCGCCCTCGACCAGCATCGCGAGGATCAGGCGGCCCGGCCAGGCGAGCCGCGGGAAGGCGAGGAAGGCGGCACCGTAAAACAGAAAGCCGTGCAGGATATGCGACAGCGTGTACCAGTCGGCGATGTGCTGCGAGTTCTCCGAACTCTGCACCACGCCGTGCCAGAGCTTGACGTAACCGCAGGCGCAGATCGGCAGTCGGCCCATTGCATAGAGGATTGCCGCCTGGGCGATCAGAATGCCGGCGGCGATGGTGAGCCAGCGCCACGTCGAAACGCGGCTGGCGAACGCAGGGCTTTCGACGTTGCCGGTGGCCGTCATGCGTCGCGGACCATCAGCAGCGCGGCGCCGTCGGGCGTGTCCACCATGTGCGCCGTCACAAATCCGGCCTTCTCGTAAGCGCGCACCGCGCGGGGGTTCGCCGGATCGGGATCGGTGGACGATGCGCGGCGCGCCGGCAGCCAGCCGCGCATCGACGAAGGCGCGGATCAACGCCGAACCATGACCTTGTTCGATCATGCCGGGCTCACCAATGAAGAGATCAATGCCACGCGTGCCCTCCGGCTGGGTTCCAAAGCCTGAATTCCAGGCGGTCAGGTCGTAGCACTGGATGTAGCCGAAATCGGTGCCGTCTGTCGAAACGACATATTGATCCATTGCCGGCTCATCGAGATCGCCGCCGACCAGGGCATATTGCTCCGACGGGTCGCCCCACCATTCCCTGACATGCGGATTTGCGAGCCATTGCCGGATCAGCGGCAGGTCGGCCGTGGTCATCGGGCGGAAGGCATATTGCTGCGCCAAGACTTGTTCCTGCGCCGGGACTTGCTGCGGCATCGGCGGCCGCTGCGCTCACAGCGTTTCGATCGTGACGTTCCGGTTGGTGTAGACGCAGATATCGGCGGCGATATCCAGCGCGCGGCGAACGATGGTCTCGGCATCCCTGTCGGTATCGACCAGCGCCCGGGCCGCGGCCAGCGCGTAGTTGCCGCCGGAGCCGATCGCCATCACGCCGGCTTCCGGCTCCAGCACGTCGCCGGTGCCGGTCAGGACCAGCGAGACGTCCTTGTCGGCGACGATCATCATCGCTTCCAGCCGGCGCAGGTAGCGGTCGGTCCGCCAGTCCTTGGCGAGTTCGACCGCCGCCCGGGTCAACTGCCCCGGATACTGCTCGAGCTTGCTTTCCAGCCGCTCGAACAGGGTGAAGGCATCCGCGGTGGCGCCGGCGAAGCCGCCGATGACGTCGCCCTTGCCGAGTTTGCGGACCTTCTTGGCGTTGGATTTGATCACGGTCTGGCCGATCGAGACCTGGCCGTCGCCGCCGATCACGACCTTGCCGCCCTTGCGGACCGTCAAAATCGTGGTGCCGTGCCAGACCGCCGGCTCATGGTGGGATGCGTGCATGAATTGTCCTCTTGTCCGGCCAGATTTAGGGATTTGCGCCGGGGGTTACAATCGCGGGATTTCTTAGCGTTTTCGAGCGAAGTGGGGACCGGTTCGCGTGAAGAAAACGCGTCGGAATAGAACGAGCCCTGCAAATCCGGTCACCATAGGAGGAAGTCGGCCATTTAGGCGTCATCCCGCAGTAGCGAAGGTGACATCGGCCTGTTAAAAGGGCCGCGTTTTCGGCCGTCAATCAGTCAGGATCGGCCCATAGAGCCGGGCCAAGGGAAGCACTTTTCATGCGCACAGCGTCCATCAAGCGCAAGACCAAGGAAACCGACATCGAGGTGGCGGTCAACCTCGACGGCACCGGCGTGTCCAAGGTTGAGACCGGTATCGGCTTCTTCGACCATATGCTCGATTTGCTGGCCCGGCATTCCCGCATCGACATCACCGTGAAGGCCGACGGCGACCTCCATGTCGACCACCACCACACCACCGAGGACGTCGGGATCGCGCTCGGGCAGGCCGTGAAGCAGGCGCTCGGCACCATGGCCGGCATCACCCGCTATGCTTCGATCCACATGCCGATGGACGAAACGCTGTCGCGCGTCGTGATCGACATTTCCGGCCGCCCGGTGCTGGTGTTCAAGGTCGATTTTCCGCGCGACAAGGTCGGCGAGTTCGACACCGAACTGGTGCGCGAATGGTTCAACGCCTTCGCCATCAATGCGGGCGTGACTTTGCACGTCGAGACCCTATATGGCGAGAACAGCCATCATATCGCCGAATCCTGCTTCAAGGGTCTGGCCAGGGCGCTGCGCACCGCGGTTGCGATCGATCCGCGCAATGCGGGCGAAGTGCCTTCCACCAAGGGTCAGCTCGGCGGCTGACCTCGTTCTTCGCGGCGGAGAGTCTCGATGCCGGTCTACACAGTGCATGCCCCCGTGGCCAACGGCGCCGATCTCGCGGCGACCGACAGATTCGTGTTCGTGCGCGACGGCTTCCATTTCTGGGCCGCGGTCGCCGGCGTGATCTGGCTGATCTGGAACAGGCTGTGGCTGGCGCTGATCGGCTGGGTCGCGCTGACGCTGGCGATCGACTTCGGCATGGCCGCGCTCGGCGCCGGCCGTGGCGCGATCCTGTTCGTCAATCTGCTGCTTGCCATCCTGATGGGTTTTGAAGCGGCGACGTTGCAGCGCTGGACGCTGTCGCGCAGAAAGTGGCGCCAGCTCGATATCGTGGTCGCAGACGATGCGGAATCGGCCGAGCGCCGCTTCTTCGATCGCTGGACCGCCAAGCAGCGTGGTCTCGTCAACGACCAGTGGTCGGTCGATCGCGGCGCGCCGCCACCGACCCGCCATGTCCCGGGCCAGCCGTTCTCGAAGCCGCCGCCACCGCTGCCGCAGGGCGGCATTATCGGACTGTTTCCCGAGCCGGGAGGATCGCGATGAGCGTTGCCATCATCGATTACGGCTCCGGCAACCTGCATTCGGCCGCGAAGGCGTTCGAGCGCGCCACGCGGAGCAGCCACGATCCGCAGAAGATCATGGTGACGCGCGACCCTGAAGTCGTCTTCCGCGCCGATCGCATCGTGCTGCCCGGCGTCGGCGCCTTCGCCGACTGCCGACGCGGCCTCGATTCACTCGACGGTATGCTGGAAGCGATGACCGAAGCGGTGCGCGTCAAGGCGCGGCCGTTCTTCGGCATCTGCGTCGGCATGCAGCTGATGGCGACGCGCGGCAAGGAGCATGTCACCACCGACGGTTTCGACTGGGTCGCGGGCGACGTCGAGAAAATCTCGCCGCGCCAGGAGAACCTGAAGATTCCGCACATGGGCTGGAACACGCTCGACATGGTCGGCGAGCACCCGGTGCTGGAGCGGCTGCCGCTCGGGCCGAAGGGGCTTCATGCCTATTTCGTGCACTCCTACCACCTCAACGCCACCAACCAGGCCGACGTGCTGTTGCGCGCCGACTACGGTGGACCGGTCACGGCGATGGTCGGCAAGGACACCGCGATCGGCACCCAGTTCCATCCCGAGAAGAGCCAGCGCTTTGGGCTGGCTTTGATCTCGAACTTTTTGAAATGGAAGCCGTGATTCTCTTTCCCGCCGTCGATCTCAAGAACGGCCAGTGCGTGCGCCTCGAACAGGGCGACATGGCGCGCGCGACCGTGTTCAACCTCGATCCCGCTGATCAGGCACGCTCCTTCGCCGAACAGGGGTTCGAATATCTGCATGTCGTCGATCTCGACGGCGCCTTTGCCGGCAAGCCGATGAACGCGCTCGCCGTCGAGGCGATGCTGAAGGCGGTCACCATGCCGGTGCAGCTCGGCGGCGGCATTCGCGATCTCAAGACCGTCGAAGCCTGGCTCGACAAGGGCATCGCCCGCGTCATCATCGGCACCGCGGCGGTGCGCGATCCGGAGCTGGTGAAGGCCGCGGCGAAGAAATTTCCCGGCCGGGTCGCAGTCGGTCTCGACGCGCGCGACGGCAAGGTCGCGGTCGAAGGCTGGGCCGAGACCTCGCAGGTCACGGCACTGGAAATCGCGCAACGCTTCGAGGACGCCGGCGTTGCCGCGATCATCTTCACCGACATCGCGCGCGACGGCTTGCTGAAGGGTCTTAACCTCGATGCGACAATTGCATTGGCGGAGGCGATCTCGATTCCCGTCATCGCCTCCGGCGGCTTTGCCTCGATCGAGGACGTCAAGGCGATGCTCGAGCCGCGCGCCAGGAAGCTCGCCGGGGCGATTGCCGGCCGCGCGCTCTATGACGGCCGGCTCGATCCGGCTGCGGCGCTGACCTTGATCCGCAACGCGCGCGCCGCGGCGTAGGAGCTCTCCCATGTTCAAGGTTCGCGTGATCCCCTGTCTCGACGTCAAGGACGGCCGCGTGGTCAAGGGCGTCAACTTCGTCGACCTGCGCGACGCCGGCGATCCCGTCGAAGC
>JAIEPP010000689.1 GCA_019748335.1 Xanthobacteraceae bacterium | reverse complement strand
GATTACTGCAAGCGGCTCGGCGTCGCCCTCGAACCGTTCGTCCAGCTCAACCACAACGCCCTGCTCCAGGCCTCGACCGCGTTCGGTGGCCAACCGCAGCGGATTCGCGACATCAAGACCGATTTCCAGGGCCACGTTTCCGAACTGCTCGCCAAGGTCACCCAGCAAGGCAAGCTCGACGAAGCGGTGTCGGTGGAAGACAAGGAGATCTTGTTGCAGGCGTTGCGCTCCTGGGGCGCGCTCGACAAAAACTACGCCTACCAAGCCAACCTGATTTCAGGCGCCTATCGCGGCTACGCCAAGGATCCCGGCGGCGGGCTCGGCGCAGCGCCGGTTGCCGGCGAGATCATCAGCCTCAGGGACATATTGCAATCCAGGCTCTGGGCTTCCTTGCGGAATTTCTCGCTGCATGAATTCCAGACCACCATGTTTCAGCCGGTGGGCGGCATGGACATGATCGGCAAGGAGTTCGCGCGCGAGGTCGGCGATCTCATCCAGTACGATGCAAAAGTGACCCGTATTCAGCAGAACGACGGCGGCGTCACCGTCAGCTATGTGAATTCGAAAACGCCGGCGTCGCCGCGGACCGCGACAGCGGATTGGTGCGTCTGCACGATTCCGTTGTCGATCCTGAGCCAGATTGAAATCCAGGTCGGCCCGCGCATGAAGGCCGCGATCGATGCAGTGCCGTATGCGTCCTCCGTCAAGGTCGGCCTGCAATTCAAGCGCCGGTTCTGGGAAGAGGACGAGGCGATCTACGGCGGCATCAGCTATACCGATCTGCCGATCCGGCAGATCTCCTATCCGAGCAGCGGATTCAACCGAAGCGGCCGCGGCGTATTGTTGGGGGCCTATCTCTTTGAGAGCGCCAACGCGTACGAATTCACCTCGATGGCGCCCGCGGACCGGGTCGCACGCGCCGTCGAATTCGGTGCCCGCCTTCATCCGCAATACCGCGCCGAGTTTGAAAACGGGATCGCGGTGGCCTGGCACCGCGTCCCCTTCACACTCGGATGCGCCGGAAACTGGAGCGAAAAGGCCCGGGCCGAGCACTACGACAACCTGTGCCAGATCGACGGCCGGATCGTGCTGGCGGGCGAGCACGCCTCCTACATTCCGGCCTGGCAGGAAGGCGCGATATTGTCGTCGCTCGATGCCATCACACGGCTGCATGAACGCGTCGTCAGGAAGTAATGCGATGCTCTCTCGTTTGATCGAACCAGCGAGATCGGCCCTGCCCCTGGCGTCTGTCGCGATAGCAGGCATGGTCTTGATGTTGTCAGCACCATCCGTGCAAGCCGACGAACAAACGCGTTCGCGCCCCCTCACCTCGCTCAGTACCGGATTCCGGTTCACCGAACAGACCGGAGCGGAACTGTTCGCCAGTGTCTGCCAGGGTTGCCACATGCCCGACGGCGGCGGCGCCACCGGCGCAGGCACCTATCCATCGCTGCAAAAAGACAGCAATCTCGAGACCAGCGGCTATCCGGTCTACGTCGTCGTCCTCGGCCAGAAGGCGATGCCGCCGGTCGGCGCGATGATGAGCGACGAGCAGGTCGCCGCCGTCGTCAATTATCTGCGCACGCATTTCGGCAACCAGTATCAGGACGCCGTCACGGCCGAGGACGTCAAGCGCGTCAGGCCTTGAGTTGATCGACCACATGGGGAGAAGACGAAGATGAAAACGGGAATGCTGGCGCTGGCCGCCTTGCTGTTCGGTGCAAACGCCGTTCACGCCGAGATCGTGCGAATTCCGATTCCCAACTCGACGTTTCCGATCGCGCAAGCGGTGCGGGTATCCGGCGACGCCGTCATCACCTATCTGAGCGGCCAGGTGCCATCAGTCGTCAACAAGGACGTCGAAGCCAACAGCCCGCAAGCCTATGGCGACACCAAGACCCAGACCGTCGGCGTGCTCACCAAGATCAAGCAAATCCTCGAAGGCCAGGGCCTCGGCATGGCCGACGTCATCAAGATGCAGGTGTTTCTGGTCCATGACGCCCGCGCCCCGATGGACTTCAAGGCGTTCATGGAAGGCTACACCCAGTTCTTCGGCGGCGCGCAGCCGAACCTCCCCGTCCGTTCCGTCGTCGGCGTCGCAGCACTCGCAAATCCCGGCTTTCTGGTCGAGATCGAAGTCACCGCCGCCAAGGACTCGAAATAGAGGATGAAACCGATGCGCCTGTTGACGGGTCCGAATTCGAGATCGCCTCGCCTCGCAGCGGCCATGCTGCTGTCGGCGGCGCTGGCGATCTCCGGACCGGCTGTGGCCGAAGGCCTGAACCCCAACCAGCAACGGGCGCTCGACATCTACAAGGAGCTGATCGAGATCGACACGGTCACCGCAACCGGTGACACCGCGAAGGCGGCCGAAGCCATGGGCGCACGGCTGCGCGGCGGCGGGTTCCCCGACACCGACGTGCACGTATTCTCGCCGGCGCCGCGCAAGGGCAACCTGGTCGCCCGCCTGAAAGGAAGTGGCGCGCGCAAGCCGATCCTGCTGGTTGCGCATATCGATGTCGTCCCGGCACCCCGCGCGGACTGGGCGACCGATCCGTTCAAGCTGGTCGAACAGGACGGCTATTTCTACGCGCGCGGCAGCGGCGACGACAAATACATGGCGGCGTCCTTTGTCGCCAATCTCATTCGCTACAAGCAGGAAGGTTACAAACCGGATCGCGACATCATCGTGGCGCTGGAGACCGACGAGGAAATTCTCGACAAGGACGCGCTCGGCATTCAGTGGCTCCTGAAAAATCACCGCGACCTGATCGATGCCGAATTCGCCCTCAACGAGGGCGGCGCGGTCGGCCTCAAGGACGGCAAGCCGCTGCGCAATTCGCTGCAGACCAGCGAAAAGGTTTCGGTGACCTACGCGCTTGTTGTCAAGAACAAGGGCGGCCACAGCGCCGCTCCGGTCAAGGACAATGCGATCTACCGGCTGGCGGCGGGACTGACCCGGTTGTCGGCCTTCAGCTTTCCGGTGAACCTCAACGAGACCACGCGCGCTTATTTCGAACGCACCGCGCAGATGGAAGGCGGCCAGTTGGCGGAGGATCTGCGCGCCGTGCTGGCGGGCAAGACTGATCCTGCTTCGCCGCCGGTAATGCGGCTGTCCGACAATACCGGCTATAACGGGCAATTGCGCACCACCTGCATCACCACGATGCTTCAAGCCGGCACCGCCTTCAACGCGCTGCCGCAACTTGCGACCGCCACCGTCAATTGCCGGGTGATGCCTGGTGAGGCCATCGACGGCGTCAAGGCTACGTTGGAAAAGGTGCTCGGCGACGACCAGATCGTAGTGACGCAGACCGATACGCCCACCCTGAGCGCGCCGTCGGCGCTCAGCGAGGAGATCGTTGGACCGATCACAAAACTGACCGCTGAGTTCTTTCCCGGCGCGGTCGTGCTGCCGATCATGAGCGCCGGCGCCACCGACGGCAGCTACCTGCGCAACGCTGGCATTCCGACCTACGGACATTCCGGCATGGCCGGCGACATCCATGAATCGCGCATCCACGGCCGTGACGAGCGCGTGCTGGTGAAGTCGTTTTTCAACGGCAATGAGTATCTGTACCGGCTGGTGAAGGAGCTGGCCGGCGGGAAGTGAATTATCGCAAACCGTCATTGCGAGGAGCGAAGCGACGAAGCAATCCAGTCTTTCTTTTCGCCGATAGATGGATTGCTTCGCGGAGCCTGTCATCGGGCGCGCATTCGCGCGACCCGGTGGCTCGCAATGACGGCTCGGGAAGCTGGTTTTTTCTACTACCGCTTCTGCCCGGTCGGCGCTGCCGCCGCAGGTTTTGGCGGTGCCGCAGGCGCTCTCGGCGGCGGTGGTGCCTGCGCTTCCGCAGCCGCCGGCGCGTTGTTGCCGCCGCCGAAGATCACCCGGCTCGGGTTGCGGTCGAAATTGGTCACCGCGCGGCTGATGTCGGCCAGTGTGCGGCGGCCGTCGGCCATCAGCGCGCCGGAGCGCTTGTCGAAATCGTCGGCGAGTTCGCGGATCGACTTCACCATCAGGTTCAGTTCGCCGCCGGCCGCGCCGCCCGCGATGGTGTTGAGTCCGAGCATCAGGCTGTCGGCCTTGCCCATCACGCCGTCGACCCTGAGCATGACGTTGTCGATCTTCTCGGAGTTGCGCGCCAGCGCCGAGGTAAAGGTCTCGAGATTCTTCAGCGAGCTCTTCACCGATTCCTGGTTGTCGGCGACGATGCGGTTGACGTTCTGCAGCGTCGAGCGGATCGCCTCGGTGACGTCCTGCAGCGCGCTGGGATCGGCGGTCAGCACCGGAACGCCGTCCTCGTCGAGCGGCACGGTTGGCGCCGTTTCCTCGCCGCCCTTCAGCGAGATCGCGGCGACGCCGGTCAGGCCCTGGAATTCGAGGCCGACCAGGGTGTCCTTGCGGATCGGGGCGTTGTTCTCGACCATCGCCAGCGCGACCACCCGACGCGGGTTGTCGAGCTTGACCGAGATGACTTCCCCTATCCTGATACCGTTAAAATTGACGCTGCCGCCGTTGCGCAGGCCGGAAGCCGGACCCTCGAATACGATCCGGATCGGGCTGCGCGCCTTGGTGGTGTGCAGGCTCTGGAACCAGAGCACGAAGCCGAACGCCGCCGCGATCACCGCCAGGGTGAACGATCCGATCAGGACGTAGCTCGCGCGCGTTTCCATACTAACTCCGGTTAGCCCATCACCGCGCGGGCGCGCTTGCCATGGAAATATTGCCGCAGCCAGGGGTGCTGCGAGGCCTGCATGTCGGCAATCGATCCTGCAGCAATGATCTTACCGTTCCCTAAAACAGCGATACGGTCGCAAGCCGTATAAAGGCTGTCGAGGTCATGGGTTACCATGAAAACGGTCAGACCCAAAGTACGCTGCAGGGTGCGCACCAGTTCGTCGAAATCGCCGGCGCCGATCGGATCGAGGCCGGAGGTCGGCTCGTCCAGGAACACCAGTTCCGGATCGAGCGCGAGCGCGCGGGCCAGCGCCACGCGCTTGATCATGCCGCCGGACAACTCCGAGGGAAAACGGTCGGCGACCTCCGGCTTCAGGCCGACCATGCCGAGTTTGGCCACCATGATCTCGTCGAGCAGCCGCTGCGAGACCTTGAGATATTCGCGCACCGGAAACTGGATGTTCTGCCGCACCGTGAGCGAAGAAAACAGCGCGCCCTGCTGGAACAGGATGCCCCAGCGGCGCTCGACACCGCGCCGTTCCGCGGCGCTGGCCGCATCCAAATCGACGCCGAACACCTCGATGCGGCCGGCGAGTTTCGGTACCAGCCCGATGATGGTGCGGGTCAGCACCGACTTGCCGGCGCCGGATGGGCCGACAAAACCCAAAATCTCACCGCGCTTGACGTCGAGGTTGAGTCCGTCGAGCACCCGCGTGGTGCCGAACTGCACGGTGATGTCGCGAACCCGGATGATGGCGTCGGAGGTTTGGCCCGCCATGGTCACATCCCGATCGCTGCAAAGAAGATCGCGAACACGCCATCCATCACGATGACGAAGAAGATTCCCTTCACCACCGAGGACGTGGTGTGCTGGCC
>JAIEPP010000163.1 GCA_019748335.1 Xanthobacteraceae bacterium | reverse complement strand
CCGATCAACCACAGCGATTCACCCTCGGCCGGCGGCCTGCCCCATCCGGCCGCGATGTGAAGCGGAAGCGCCGCGCAGGCGACAACCATCACCAACAGATGGACCACCAGCGCCGTCCGCAGCGGCGCGAATTTCGTCAGCAGATGCGCGTAGACATAGCCGGCCAGCAGCATCGACTGGAAGAACACGGTCGCCGTGGTCCAGACCGCAGCAGAGCCGCCCAGTCGCGGCAACACCATCTTGGTGAACATCGGCTCGACGGTGAACAGCAGCGCCGCGCTGGCGAAGATCGCCGCGATGAACGTCGCCAGCCGCAAATTGTCGGAGAGAATCAGCCTCGGTGCGTCGCCTATGCTGCGATCGAATACGCTCATGATGGGTTCATCCTTTGGATTGGCGGAATGCCCCCCAGGGGCAGACCGAAGTGCCATTGCGCTTCGCGGCGGGCACAGGGTCGGATTGCGGAGGGCGTGTTGGGAAGGCCCCGGTGGGGGGGGGCACCGGGGCCTTCCGTTTCCGGCAGCGAAACCGCATTCGATGCGAACGCGGTTCGCCGCCGGCGATCGGGGCGTTACTTCATCTTGGTTCCGCCACCGGACCCGTCACCCATGCCGGTCATCGGGCCGCTGCCGTCCATGTTTCCACGGGCGGAGCCGACCGAGGTGCCGGCGTAGGTCGCGGCAACCGCGATCAGGGCTGCCATCGCAAACTTGAGAACTGAGTTACGCATCGTCGTATCCTTTCATGTTCACCCGCATCACGGGCGTAATGAGACGAGACCATGAATCGAATCGATGGAGTGTGACCTTCGCAACAGTGGAATGGCGACCCGTGCGAAGACGCGAATGCCTTCGCTGTTCGAATCCAATTTCCGCAAATCGTGTTCAACAAAAAAAATCCCGGCAGCGCTGCCGGGATTTGTGTTCGCTCGCATCTTTACGTCTTGACCTCATTCCACCAGCGCGCGTCCGCCGTGCTGGTATCTCTCCTTCGCAATCTCGAAAATAAAATACGGCTGATCGCTCGACAGTTCGCGCGTGAACAGGCCAGCGCGCTTGACGCCGCCGATCTTGGTCATCGCGCCCTGCGAGCGCCAGTTTTCGTCGCCGACCCAGAACACCACCGTATCGACGAAAGTGAAGGCGTGGTCGAGCATCAGGCGTTTGATTTCCCGGTTGGCGCGGCCGCCCCAATGGCTGCGGGCGAGAAAGGTCCAGCCGATCTCGATCTCGCTCAAATCAGGCTCGTGGCCGTAGTAACGGCTCGAACCGACCAGCCGGCCGGTGGCGCGCTCGACGAACACAAACCCCATTTTCGAATCGGCCGCGCCATCGAAGAATTTCCTGAATCCCGCTTCGGTGTAGCGATCGGGTACCGGATGCACTTTCCAGATTTCCGGGTCGGAGCCGGCCGCGAACAGCTCGCTCCAGTCATCGGCCGCGATCGGCCTGACGGTGATGGTGGGACCGACCAGGGTCGGCTGAAAATCGGGCTGGGGCATGAAGCGAAATCTAGCGCGCCGCACCGCCGCCTAGGGTGGCGACCGGTTTGCAAAGCCCGCGCATTGCCTGCATTTTCGCAGCTATCGGCTGCAATATCCTTGCATGAACGCCGGTCACTCCCACGCTATATACCGCTCGTAAAACGAATTCAGACCGGAGGATTGCCAATGACCCTAGCTACCGTGACGGCTCCCAAAACCCTGCTCGAACTTTCCGGCGCCGACCTCCGGCCGCCGCGGCTGCGCGACGCCGTTCTCGTGATGATCGACCTGCAGAACGAATATCTCGCCGGCCCGATCGCCCTGCCCGACGCCAACACCGCAATCGTCAGCGCCGGTAAACTATTGGCGCGGGCGCGCGATGCGGGTGCAGCGATCTTTCACATTGCCCACAAGGGACGCCCAGGCGGAATGTTCGACCGCAGCGCCGAGCGCGGCGCGATCGTGCCCGCGCTGACGCCGCTGCCGGGCGAACCCGTGATCGAGAAGAGTTTGCCGAACGCGTTTGCCGGCACCGACCTCGAAACGCAACTCGCCGCCGTCGGGCGCAAGGACGTCATCCTCGCCGGGCTGATGACGCATATGTGCATCAGTTCCACCGCCCGCGCCGGGCTCGATCTCGGTTACCGGATCACCGTCGATGCCGACAGTTGCGCCACGCGCGACCTGCCGGACGGACGCGGCGGGGCGATCGCCGCCGCCACCATCCACGAAGTCGCACTCGCCGAACTGTCCGATCGCTTCGCGATCATTGCCCGCGGTGAAGACGCATTGGTCTGATCGCGCGCGCTTACTCCACCCTGGCCAGTACCGCGAGGCGCTTGATGCCCTGGTTGCGATAGGCATTCAGGAACGCGTAGTAATCCTTGAACGACACGCAGCCGTTGGAGTCGCCGTTGGGCCCGAGCATGTAGGTGTGCGCCAGCAGGCCCGAGCGGCCGAAGATCTTGTCTTCGCCGCCGATCGGATTGAGCCGCAACGCCGGCACGCCGTGGAACAGCGCTTCGCGCGGCGTCAGTTCGTAGATGTGCGGCGGCGTCACGCCCTGCATCCGGACATGCGAGTAACGCGCGTCGTCGAGCTTGGAGCCGAGGCCGGAATGCGCTTCCAGTTTGGTGCCGTCGGGCAGATAGACCATGTGCGCGGCGATGTCGTAGACCGCGGTCTGCTTGTCGTAGGGCGGCGAGCCGCCGAGCATCGGATTTTGCGCCTTCGTATCCGGCAGGCCCCCGGTGACGCTGGCGTCGGCGGAGGCGTAGGCCAGCAGCGATCCATGCGACTGCTTGCCCCATAATTTTTCCACGATGGTCTGCTTCTCGTTCGAAGCAATCGACATCACAGCGGCCTTGGCGCGCTGTGCCATGTCGCGCACGGAAGCGCCCGGCGTCTTCGGCTTGGCATCGGCCGGCGTCGTTACGTTAAGCGCGACCTGGGCCGGCGCAGCTTCCTTTGATTTCGGCGTCTCGATCTTCTTCGCCGCTGCAACGAGCTTCGGGACCTCGACCGGCTTCGCAACCTGCACGGACCTCTCGTTCGGCGGCGATGCTTCCGCTATCCTCACGGTTTCGATCGGTGCGGGCGCGACGCCTTGCGCCGCGGACGCTGCAAACCTTTCGTTAAACATAATCGAAGGTGAAAGCGTTTCTTCGCGCGAACTTTGCGCGGCCGGATCGGATAGCGCGGCAAACACGCTGTCGACGACTGCTGACGCTGGGCGCGCGGAGGCGGCAACCGATCGCTTGATCACATGCGCGTCGACCGCGGCGTTGTTCATGGATGGATACAGCCCGGCGCTGAACACGTTGCTGTAAACGGTCCACGCGCAGCCCAGCACAAGGCCTGCGACGGCAGCGCTGCCGAGGAAATGTTGCGGAATGAAGCGACGTGAAGATTTCCTGCGGTTGTGAGCCGCAGGGCCATACGCACCAGTACTCATACTCATTTACGCGTCGCCCAGAACAATTCCACCAAGCCCCTCTTTGATGCCGTACGGACAAATTCCCGGACAGCGTTTCGCAGAGGTGCGGAGCGTCATTAAGGCGAGTTTTAGTTAAATGCGGATTAAACACGGGCGGTTCCATGGCATGCCCAACTGCATGGAACTACTGTGGAAATTACTCCCGTAATGACCCGGATTCGGGGCACAATGCAGGACATCCAGCACGACGCGCGCCGGATGTCCCGTATCGAGGCAAATTTGCGGCTAATCCTTGAACGGATCGAACTCGTTTTCGCCGGCCATCGCGACGGCGAACGGCCGCAGCGTGTGCCGCACTCTGATCGAGTCGGCATGCTCGGGCGATTACTTCCGGCACCCGGCGGACTTAAATCCGCGCCAACCAGCATGACGCAACGCCGATTTTGCAGCGCAAGGCTTTCGTCGAACCTTACCGGCTCAACGCCGACATATTGTTACGCCCATCATCGGCTTTGCACTGGGCGTCGGTGCGTGATACGGTTCCGTATCATCCCTGCTCGCCGTACCCCGAAGGGGAAGTTGCCATGACAACACTGGCACGCGCCGGTTGGATCGCCTTCGCAAGTCTTTGCCTGCTCGCCGGTTCCGCCGCGGCGCAGCCGGCCAATTTCGGCTGCACGTCGAGGCCGACCGCAGGTGGACAGACGCTGCAATGCGCCACGGCAATCACGATCGTGACCGAGGACGGCGCAAAATTCGAGCTCAGGGATCGCAACCGCGATGGCCGCGTCGATTCCATCGAACTGAGCCACAAGGCCCTGCTGATCGAGGTGCCGAAGAAGCCCGGCGGCAATCGCTTCAACGTGATCACGCCGCAGGCGATCGCGGCCGTGCGCGGCACCAAGTGGACCGTGGATGCCGCTAATGGCAAGACCTCGGTCTTTGTCGTCGATGGAAGCGTCAACGTCACGCGTCCGGCCGGTGGCGGCCAAGTCGTCCTCGGACCCGGCGACGGCGTCGATGTCGAAGCCACCGGGGAATTGATCATCAAGCGCTGGCCGCCAGCGCGGGTTGCAGCCTTGATGGCGAGGTTGGGGCAATAGCAGCAAGCCCATGAGCAACCCCATGAGCAGCCGGCGGATTCAAATTCTGATTGCGCTGCTCTGCACGGCGGTGTGGGCGGTTGCGATTTGTCTGGGACAATCGAGCGGCCGGTTGCGATTCCTCGACCGTGTCGAATCGATCCTGGTCGATTTGCGAACGCTGGCCCGCGGCGTCAGGGCGCCGCCCGATATCGTCACGATTGTCGCCATTGACGACGCGATGGTGAAGCATGGCGCAAGCTATCCGCTCTCGCGCAAGGATATCGCCGGGATCGTCGATGCCATCGCGCGGCTCGAGCCGAAGGTCATCGCGATCGATCTGCTGCTGGTCGACAAGGGACCGGCGGATGGCGACGCGGCGCTGGCGAAATCGCTGGCGGCGCGACCGACGGTGCTTGCCGCGGCTGCCGTGTTTCCGGACGACAGCAAGCCGCAGCCTTCCGACAGCGAAGGACCGCTGGCGCGTCTGCCCAGCGCCGATCGGCTGCTGCTGCCGCTGCCGGCGTTTACGGAACAGGCCGAAGTCGGGGTGGCCAACGTCTCCACCGGCCAGACCGGCACACCGACGTCGGTCCCGATGCTGTTCCGGACCCGCGACAACATCGAACTGTCGTTTCCGCTTCGCATTGCCCACGTTGCGATCGGAGAGCCGCTGACGATCGAACCCAATCGCCTGACGTTCGGCGACCGTTCGGTCGCGACCGCTGCCGATTATGCGCTGCCGATTTCGTATTACGGCCCGCGCCGGACCATTCGCACCGTCAGTGCCGAAAGCCTGATCAACGGCGAGGTCGGCCGTGAAGCGATCCAGGATCGAATCGTCGTCCTCGGCGTGACCGCGACCGGCGTCGGCGATTTCTTTCCGACGCCGTTCGATTCCCGCCTGCCCGGCGCGGAGATCGTTGCGACGGCCGTGACCCACCTCGTCACCGGCAACGGGCTCATCCGCGACCGGCGGGTCCGCATCGTCGAGATCATCACGATGATCCTGCTTCCGCTGCTGCTGGTCGGCCTGCTGGCGTGGCAGCGGAG
>JAIEPP010000019.1 GCA_019748335.1 Xanthobacteraceae bacterium | reverse complement strand
CGATGGGATATGAACCACGCAGTCTTGAGGGTGCAGCCGAGAGTGCGATGCAGTTGGTGGCTGCTGATGCCCTTCTTGCTGGACGACATCAGGAAGATCGCTTGCAGCCAATGGCGCATGGGGACGTGGCTGGCTTCGAAAATGGTCCCGATCTTCACGGTGAAGGGCTTCCGGCAGACGTAGCACTTATAGGTGCCGATCCGGGTGCTTTTGCCTTCCATCTTGGAAATGCGCTCGGTCCCCTTGCAGTGCGGGCATACGGGACTATGCGGCCAAAGCCGAGCCTCAACAAAAGCATAGGCGGCTTCTTCGCTATGGAAATGCTTGTCGGAAAGGACGGACTTCATGGCTGTTCCCCTGATGCCTAAACACTATCGGAAAACAGTGGGTACGTCAAGTATAACATTCCCATAAAGCTAACAGGGCCGGCGGAGTCAATCGGGATCGTCATCTCGGTGATTCATGAACGGAATCAAAGGGATTCAAGTATGGACGTGCAACGCAAGCTGGAAATCCTGGCCGATGCCGCCAAATACGACGCGTCCTGTGCGTCCAGCGGCACCGAGAAGCGGGATTCCAGCGACGGCAAAGGCCTCGGCTCGACCGCGCCCGGCATGGGCATCTGCCACTCCTATGCGCCGGACGGCCGCTGCATCTCGCTATTAAAAGTGCTGCTCACCAATGCCTGCAATTACGATTGCCTCTATTGCGTCAACCGCGCTTCCAGCAACGTGCCGCGCGCCCGCTTCACGGTCGACGAAGTCGTGAAATTGACGATCGACTTCTACCGCCGCAACTACATCGAGGGTTTGTTTCTCTCCTCCGGCATCATCCGCAGCGCCGACTACACCATGGAGCAGGTCGTGAGCGTCGCGCGAAAGCTGCGCGAGCAACATCGCTTCCGCGGTTACATCCATCTCAAGACCATTCCGGAGGCCGACGACACGCTGATCACGGAAGCCGGCAAATATGCCGATCGTCTTTCCATCAACATCGAAGTCCCCGAGGAGGACAGCCTGGCCAAACTGGCGCCGGAGAAAGACGTGCGCGCGATCCGCCGCACCATGGGCCGGCTGCGGCTGAAACTCGACGAAGCCCGGGACAACGACAAGGCCGCGACCAAAGCCAAACCGCCGCGCTTCGCGCCGGCCGGCCAGAGCACGCAGATGATCATCGGCGCGGATGCGGCCACTGACAAAACCATTCTCGACACCAGCGCCAATCTCTACGGCTCCTACCGGCTCAAGCGGGTGTATTATTCGGCCTTCAGCCCGATTCCCGACGCCAGCCGTTCCCTGCCGCTGGCCGCACCGCCGCTGATCCGCGAGCACCGGCTTTATCAGGCCGACTGGCTGATGCGCTTCTACGGCTTCGACGCCGGCGAGATCGTCGACGAGCGTGCCGGCATGCTGTCGCTCGACATCGATCCGAAACTGGCCTGGGCGCTGCGACACCGCGACCGTTTTCCGCTCGATGTCGCGACCGCCAGCCGCGAGGAACTGCTGCGCGTGCCGGGTTTTGGTACCAGGGCGGTCGACCGCATCATCGCGACGCGACGACTGACGAATATTCGCGTCGAGGATCTCGCGCGGCTGCATATACCGGGGAAGAAAGCGCTGCCGTTCATCGTACTCGGCAATCATCGGCCGCAGCGAAACCTGCTGGATGGCGAAGCGCTCGCGGCGCGGTTCAAGCCGAAGGCGGTGCAGATGGGATTTGGGTTTTAACAACCCGCCGGTCGTCATCCTGAGGTGCGAGCGCTTGCGAGCCTCGAAGGATGACAGCCCGTGGCCATCCTTCGAGACGCGCTGCGCGCTCCTCAGGATGACGATTGAGTATGTGGAGAGAGTACCCATGCACTTCATCACCCTCGATAACGAAACCGATTTCGACGGCTGGCGCAAAGCCGCGCGCACGCTGGCGCTGAATGATGTGAAACCCGCCGACGTGACCTGGCGGGTGCAGGGCGACGCGCCCGAATTGTTCGAACCGACGGCGCCGCCATCAGAGCCGCCGCAACGCACCTTCAACGTATCAGGCAAATTCGTCCAACTGGCCCAGACCGTGATCCTGCATCGCGACCCGGAACGGTTTGCCCTGCTCTATCGCCTGCTGTGGCGGCTGCGCGGCCATCATGATCTGCTCGATGTCGCGACCGATCCTGATGTCGCCGAGGTCGCCGGCATGGCCAAGGCGGTGCGGCGCGACGAACACAAGATGCACGCCTTTGTCCGCTTCCGCGAAGTCGGACGCGAGCACAAGGCGCATTACGTCGCCTGGTTCGAACCGGAACATCATATCGTCGAACTGGCCGCGCCGTTTTTTGCGCGCCGTTTTGCCGACATGCCGTGGTCGATCCTGACGCCCGATCTCTGCGCGCATTGGGACGGCCATGCCGTCTCGATCACACCGGGCGTGGCCAAAGCCGAGGCGCCGACGGAAGATCGCCTGGAAGAAACCTGGCGGCGCTATTACGCCAGCATCTTCAACCCGGCGCGGCTGAAGGTGAAGGCGATGCAGAACGAGATGCCGAAGAAGTATTGGCGGAACCTGCCGGAGGCCTCGTTGATTAAACCCCTGATCGCCGGTGCGGAGCGAAGCGCCAGCGCCATGATCGCGAACGCAGCGACCGAACCGCACAAGGCACAAAAACGGCTGGAACCGGCGATGGCCCGCAAACATACCGACGACAAACTCGAAACGCTACGCGACGAAGCCGCGCATTGCCGCGCCTGTCCGCTCTGGAAGGACGCCACCCAAACGGTCTTCGGCGAAGGACCGGCAACAGCCAAGGTGATGCTGGTCGGCGAGCAGCCCGGTGACAAGGAAGACCTCGCAGGCCAGCCCTTCGTCGGACCAGCCGGCCAAATGCTCGACCGCGCTTTGGAGGAAGCCGGCATCGATCGCCGCCTCGTCTACGTCACCAACGCGGTCAAACATTTCAAATTCGTGCCACGCGGAAAAATCCGTCTGCACCAGAAGCCCAACACCTCGGAGATCAACGCCTGCCGTCCCTGGTACGCGCGCGAACGCGACGCCATCCAACCCGACCTGGTGGTGGCAATGGGTGCCACCGCGGCGCAATGCGTGTTTGGCAAGATCACGCCCGTCAACAAGAACCGCGGCCGCCTGATCGATCTCGAAGACGGTATCAGGGCGTTGGTGACGGTGCACCCGTCCTATCTGTTGCGATTGCCCGACGCCGAGGCCAAGGCACGGGAATACCAGCGCTTCGTCGAGGACCTGAAAATGGCGGCCGACCTGCTTCGAAAATCGGCACACGCGGCCTGAGTTCCCTGAGAGGGAATCCGAAATTTCCAGGGAAATATAACGCCCCGAGGAAATTTGACAAACAGATGTACAACCTTTAATTGACGAATGACATTGTCGCATTTCCGACAGGTATTGGGACGTCCTGTTCACGCCATGACGTTCCCATGAGGTCGACGCGCTGCGCGGGGCACACCTAGCCCCGGGGCGCCGTGCAGCGCGCGACCTACCCCTCTCACGCTCCCTGATCAGCTTCCGCCGCCCTGATCAAACTCCGCGGCATTGAACGCGCCGACCGGCAAGCTGTCGCGCAAAGTTGTGCACAGCCACGAGGACAAGTCGGCACGCTGCATCGCGGCGGCTGTCATCTAACCTTCAAGTCCATCAGTCAAAAAGCGCTCTCAACGTATAATGGGGGCGTCAAAATGACCGATATTACACTCAATCCGTCGATGGCCGAGGGAGCCCCGGTCCAGCCGGCCTCCAGGCCCAATCTCGACAAGGGCTTCAACCCGCTGACGATGATCCTCTTTTTCGGCATTCTTGCCGCCGGATTGCTGTTCGTCTCCTACAGCATCTATGCCGACGTCGATGCCACCGGCACAAGGGTCATCAGCTACCTGCCCTATGTCCTGCTGTTCGTCGCGCTGCTGATCGCGCTCGGCTTCGAGTTCGTCAACGGCTTCCACGACACCGCCAACGCGGTCGCGACCGTGATCTATACCCACTCGCTGCCGGCGGAAGTCGCCGTGATGTGGTCGGGCCTGTTCAACTTCCTCGGCGTGCTGTTTTCCTCGGGCGCGGTCGCCTTCGGCATCGTCTCGCTGCTGCCGGTCGAACTGATCCTCCAGGTCGGAAGCAGCGCCGGTTTTGCCATGGTGTTCGCGCTGTTGATCGCCGCCATCCTGTGGAACCTCGGCACCTGGTATTTCGGCCTGCCGGCGTCCTCGTCGCACACCCTGATCGGCTCGATCATCGGCGTCGGCGTCGCCAACGCGCTGCTGCGCGGTCGTGACGGCACTTCCGGCGTCGACTGGGGCAAGGCCACCGAGATCGGCTACGCGCTGCTACTGTCGCCTTTGGTCGGCTTCGTCTGCGCCGCCGTGCTGCTGCTGCTGCTGAAGATGATCGTCCGCAATCCGGCGCTGTATGCTGCTCCCGAAGGCAACAAGGCGCCGCCGCTGTGGATCCGCGGTCTCCTGATCGCGACCTGCACCGGCGTCAGCTTCGCGCATGGTTCGAACGACGGCCAGAAAGGCATGGGCCTGATCATGCTGATCCTGATCGGCACCGTGCCGACCGCCTACGCGCTGAACCGCGCGCTGCCGGACTCCCAGGTGGCCCAGTTCCAGAAGACCTCGGAAGCCGCCTCGAAAGTGGTCGCCGCCAAGGGCGCCGGCCACAGCATCATCGGCGATCCCCGCCCCGCGGTGACGCAGTACGTCGCCGCGCACAAGATCAGCGAAGGCACCTACCCCTCGCTGGCGGTGCTGGTGAAGGACGTCGGCGACCAGGTCGCGAAATACGGCTCGCTGAACAAGGTGCCGGCCGAAGTCGTCGGCAACACCCGTAACGACATGTACCTGACTTCGGAAGCGATCCGCTTCCTGATGAAGGACAAGGAAAACGACCTCAGCAAGGACGATGTCGCGACCTTGAATGCCTACAAAGGCTCGCTCGACCAGGCCACCAAGTTCATTCCGACCTGGGTCAAGATCGCGGTGGCGATCGCGCTCGGGCTCGGCACCATGATCGGCTGGAAGCGTATCGTCATCACCGTCGGCGAAAAGATCGGCAAGACCCACCTGACCTACGCGCAGGGTGCTTCGGCCGAGCTGGTTGCCGCCGCCACCATCGGTGCCGCCGACATGTTCGGCCTGCCGGTCTCGACCACGCATGTGCTGTCGTCCGGCGTCGCCGGCGCGATGGCGGCGAACGGCTCGGGGCTGCAGCTCGCCACGATCAGAAACATGGTGATGGCCTGGGTGCTGACGCTGCCGGCCGCGATCCTGCTGTCGGGCACGCTCTACGTGATCTTCTCGCGCGTGTTCTGAGAAACGCGAATGAACACATCCAAAACCAGAAAGGCTCGCGCCGGTGGCGCGGGCCTTTTGTTTTGGAGGGGTCACCTCGCCCCGCTTGCAGGGAGAGCATAGGCCGCCTACGGCGGCCGTCCTTAAAAAAGAACGCCGAAGCAAAGCTTCGGCTACGGCCGAAGGCTTCGGGTGAGGGGGACTATCCGCGAGTCCTACTCTGTGGAGAGTCCCCCTCTCCCCGCA
>JAIEPP010000629.1 GCA_019748335.1 Xanthobacteraceae bacterium | reverse complement strand
AAGACCGAGCCTTCCACCGGCTACGAGACGCTGATCTATGACTGCATGATCGGCGACAACATCCTGTTTCAGCGCGCTGACAGCGTCGAAGCCGGTTGGCAGGCGGTACAGCCGTTCCTCGACGCCTGGGCCAAAGCCGGTCCCAAGGGACTGAAGGTATACGAACCCGGCAGCGAAGGCCCCGAGGAGGCCAACGAATTCATCGAACGCGACGGCCGCAGCTGGCGCAAGCTGGGCTAGCCGATGACAACCAACGACAACCAGCGTGTCGTTGCGGTTGCCGATCCGGCGGCGCTGGCGCAGGCCGCCGCCGCGCGCCTGATCTCCAGGATTGTCGCCAACAGCGGCCGCGTCGCGATCTGCCTGACCGGGGGATCGAGCCCGAAACAGCTTTACCAATTGCTGGCGACGGATGCCTTTCGCAACCGAATCCCCTGGGACCGCGTGCACTGGTTCATCGGCGACGAACGCCTGGTGCCGGCCAACGATCCGCTGCACAACATGGCCATGGCGCGATCGGCGTTTCTGGACCAATGCGCGCCGGCGGCCAACGTCCATCCGATCCCGACGGAGACCGCCGACCCCGCCGATCCCGATCGCAGCGCCGCGCTGTACGAGGGCGAACTGAAATCGTTCTACGGCGCCGACACGCTCGATCAGGCCCACCCGCTGTTCGATCTGGTACTGATGGGCGTCGGTCCCGACGGCCACACCGCCTCGCTGTTTCCCGGCTATCCCGCGCTCGATGAGACCGCGCGCTGGGTCGTCGGCGTGCCCAAGGCCAATGTCGAGCCGTTCGTTCCTCGCGTCAGCCTCACCCTCGCCACGCTGGCCTCCTGCCGCGAAATGCTGTTCGAGGTCGCAGGCCGCGGCAAGCGCGCGATCTTGACGCGGGTGCTCGGCGGCGAGAACCTGCCGGCCGCGCACGCAAGGTCGAACGGCGAGACGGTCTGGCTGGTCGATCAGGCGGCGCTGCCGGAGAATTTTCGTGGGCACTAAGACCCCCTGCGCGCTGGTGGTGATGGGCGTCTCCGGCTCGGGCAAGAGCACGATTGCCGAACATCTGGCTGCGCGCCTCGGCTGGAAATATGTCGACGGCGACCTGTTTCACCCCGCCAGCAACGTTGCCAAGATGAGCGCAGGCCATCCCCTCAGCGATGAAGACCGCTGGCCGTGGCTGCAGGCAATCGCCGGCGAGATCGACCGCGTGTGCGCGGCAGGCAGCCGCGCCGTCGTGGCCTGCTCCGCGCTGAAGCGCGCCTACCGCGATATCCTCGTTCACGGCCGTGACGATGTCCGCATCGTCTTCCTCGACGGCACCCAGGCCCTGATCGCGAAGCGGCTTGCGACGCGAAAGGGACATTTCATGCCGCCGGGCCTGCTCGACAGCCAGTTCAGCACGCTGGAGCCGCCGCCGCCCAGCGAACGGCCGATCAAGGTTTCGATCGAACCGCCGGTCGAGGCCATCATCGACGACATCATCCGCCAACTGGAACTGAATTCCCCATGACCCGCATTTCGCTCGTGGTTTCCGATGTCGACGGCACCCTGCTGCCCAAGGACAAGATCCTGACCGAGGGCAACAAGCGCGCGGTCGCCAAACTGCGTGAGGCCGGCATCGGTTTCACCATCGTCTCCAGCCGGCCCACGATCGGAATGGGTTTTTTGATCGAGCCGCTCGCAATCGGCCTGCCGATTGGCGCGTTCAACGGCAGTTCGATTGTCGACTCCAAGCTCAAGCCGATCGAACAGCATTTGATTCCACCCGCGACGACACAGCGCAGCATCGATTTGCTCACCGAGTTCGGCGCCGATATCTGGCTGTTCACCAACGACAAATGGCTGACGCGCAACCCCGACGGCGAATATGTCGCGCACGAGAAGCGGGCGATCAAGCATGACCCGGCCATCGTCACGGATTTCACGCCTTACCTGACCGGCGCCTGCAAGATCGTGGGCGCCAGCTCTGACGCCGCGATGCTGCAGCGCTGCGAAACCGCCATGCAACAGACCGTTGGCGACCAGGCTATCGCGGTTCGCTCGCAAACCTACTACCTCGATGTCACGCCTCCCGGTCACGACAAGGGCACCTTTGTCGAGGCAATGGCCCGGCGGCTGGGCATCTCCACCGCCGCGGTCGCCACCATCGGCGATATGCAGAACGACCTCGCGATGTTTGCCAAAAGCGGCGTCTCGTTCGCGATGGGCAACGCCACCGACGACGTCAAAGCGCGCGCGACGCATGTGACCGACAGCAACGAGCGCGACGGCTTTGCCGCCGCTATGGAGACCGTGCTCAAGCTCGCCTGAAGCAGGATGAGATTGGGTTGGCTCGCGATGTCGGCCTTTTTTCGGGTGCCTTTCTACTTTGCATGGGGTTGTTTTCGCGATTTTGTGTTTGGCCTCTCCGGTCCGGTTCCGGCCCCGCCACGGGCATCGCATTCTCAAGCGTCCGCGAAGGAAAAATCGAGGAATTCGCAAAGTCTTCTTTCCCCGAACGCTGCTTTATGGCGGCTGGCCCGGTTTCACATTTCACCATCTGGTGTGAACCGTGGTTAGCGCGGGCCGGTACCAGCCGCCGCCCTCCTCCCGAGATGGCAGGCTTCCCCAGCCCGAGCCTGCCGCGGCGAAGGGTGCCGGCCCAAGCTGTCCCCCATTCGGCGGACCGAGACGGCGTGGAGGCCCGGATATGGCTTCCACGCCCTGGTCAGAACGACTTGGATCGCTTGTTCATTTCGACCGCTGCACCGCCGGCTTCTCGGCCGACGCCTTCGCCGCACTGAGGTTGTGCGCGGTGTTGATCAGCGCGATATGCGTCAGCGCCTGCGGGAAATTGCCGGTCTGGCGGCCGGCCACCGAGTCATACTCCTCAGCCAGCAGCCCGAGATCGCTGGCGACCGCGACCACGCGATCAAACAGCGCCTGCGCCTTTTCGTAGTCGCCCGCCAGCACGAAGGCATCGGCCAGCCACAGCGTACAGGCCAGAAACGCGCCTTCGATCGGTTGTTGCTCTCCAGCGAGTTCGCGCGGATCGTGGCGCAGCACAAAGCCGTCGCGCATCAGGTGCCGTTCGATCGCATCCAGCGTTCCGCGCACGCGCGGGTCGTCGGGCGGCAGGAAGCCGACCGACGGCAGCATCAGGATGCTGGCGTCGAGCAATTTTGAGCCATAGGACTCGATGAAGGAGTTGAGCCCGGCATCGAACCCCTTGTCGCAGACATCGCGATGAATGGCGTCGCGCAGGACCCGCCACTTCAAAAGGGGCGCCTTGAAGCCGAATTGCTCGGCGCTCTTGATGCCGCGGTCGAACGCCACCCAGGTCATGACCTTGGAGGAAACATAATGTCGGCCCTCGCCGCGGCGCTCCCAGATGCCGTGATCGGGCTGGTCCCATACCTCGGCGAGATGCTCGAGCACGGTACATTCCAGCGCCCAGCTGCCCTCGTCGAGTTCGAGTTTGGCCATTCGCGACTGGTGAAAGGCGTCGATCAGCTCGCCATAGACGTCGAGTTGCAGTTGCGCATGCGCGGCGTTGCCGACCCGCACCGGCCGCGCGCCCTCGTAGCCCGGCAGCCAGTCCGCTTCCCATTCCAGCAGGCGGCGCTGGCCCATGATGCCGTACATGATCTGCATGTTGGCGGGCGCACCCGCCGCCGCGCGCAGCAGCCAGTTATGCCAAGCGGAAGCCTCCTCGGTATAACCGGAGTTCATCAGCGCCAGCAGCGTGAAGGTGGCGTCGCGCAGCCAGCAGAAGCGGTAGTCCCAGTTCCTGGCGCCGCCGAGTTTTTCCGGCAGCGAGGTGGTCGGCGCCGCGATGATGCCGCCGGTCGGCGCGTAGGTCAGCGCTTTCAGCGTGATCAGCGAGCGCATCACCAGGTCGTGCTGTACGCCGTCATAGGTACAACGGCTGCACCAGTCAGCCCAGAATTCTTCGGTCGCCTGCAGCGCTTTCGTGGGATCGATCGGCTCCGGCACCGGCAAATGCGACGGGCCGTAGGTCAGCACGAACGGAATGGTGTCGCCCGCGCCGACCTCGAACTCGGCCACGGTGGTCAAATCTTCGCCGCGGGTTTCGACCGGCGTCCGCAGCACGGTCATGTCAGGCCCGGCAATCGCGAGCAATCCCGAACCGCTTTCGTCCTTCTTGACCCAGGGAATGTCGGCGCCAAAGCCGAAGCGGATCACGAGTTGCATCCGCATCTTGACCCGGCCGCGTACCCCGCGTACCAGCCGCACCACATCGGAGGCCTTGCCGCGCGGCGGCATGAAGTCGATCAGGTCGACCGCGCCATCTGCCGTCTCGAACCGGGTTTCCAGGATCAGCGTGTTTTCGCGGTAGCGGCGCGAGGTGCCTTTGATGTCGCCTGCGGGCGTGATCAGCCAGCGGCCGTGCATATTGGTACCGAGCAGGCCGGCAAAGCAGGCGTCCGAATCGAATGCCGGCCAGCACAACCAGTCGATCGAGCCGTCGCGGCCGACCAACGCGGCGGTCTCGCAATCGCCGATCAGGCCATAGTCTTCAATGCGGCACGGCAAGGCGGTTTACCGCCCCGCGGCGTGCGACCGCTCGCGGGTCGCCGCCTTGAGCGCATCGACGTCAATGGCGGATGCGATCTGTTCCAGCGACACTGGAAGCCGCTGTCGCCAGTTCGGGTGTTCGTGAACCGTGCCGGGAATGTTGGGCTGGTCGACCATGCCGAGCAGGTCCTCCAGCGAGATCGCCATCAGGCGGGATTTGGTTCGCGCCAGGAACTGCCCCACCGAAGCAAGATCGTGGCGGTCGATCGCGTGATGGCGCAGCACGTCGTCCAGCATGGCGAGCGCATGCCAGCGCGCATCGTCGCTCTCGCCGGGGTCGATCCCGAGCGCGCGCTTGACCTTGAGATCGTGGAACGCGCGCCAGCCGGCATAGGTCGAGAGATCGTGGGTGTTGAAGGTGATCAGGGCATTCGGCCAGTAGTGGTCGATGCCGCGGAACGATCCATCGTCTTCGCGCTCGAACATCATCACGAAATACGACCAGATGCCCCAGTCCGCCATCTGCGCGCGAAATCCTTCCGGCACGGTGCCGAGGTCTTCGCCAATCACGACGCAGCGGCTGGCCATGCTTTCCTGCGCGGTGACCGCCAGCAGCGCCTCGAACGGCATCTGCACGTAGACGCCGTCGGCCGGACTGAAACCGTGCGGCACCAGATAGAGCCGCTTCAGGCCCAGCACATGGTCGAGCCGGATTGCGCCCGCGTGCCGCATCGCCGCGCGCAGCATCTCGGCAAACGGCGCGAAGTTCTGTTGCTCCAACCCGGAAGCATTGAAGCCGGCGAGGCCCCAGCTCTGCCCGGCGGTGTTGAGCGGATCCGGCGGCGCACCGACGCCGAGATGGCGGGAGATCGCGACCTGCTCGTTCCAGGCATCGAAACCATCGGCCTGCACGCCGACCGCGACGTCGAGATAAAGCCCGACCTTCATGCCGAGCTTCTTGGCCAACGCGCTGGCGCCGCCAAGCTGGCGGTCGGCGGTCCACTGTACGAATTCGACGAACTCGA
>JAIEPP010000483.1 GCA_019748335.1 Xanthobacteraceae bacterium | reverse complement strand
TGCGCGACCTGGTTGAGGCGACCGGCTTTCCCATCACATCGACCTTGATGGGCCTCGGCGCTTACCCCGCGACCGGCAAGAACTGGCTGGGCATGCTCGGCATGCACGGCACCTACGAGGCCAACATGGCGATGCATGATTGCGACGTCATGCTGTGCGTCGGCGCGCGCTTCGACGACCGCATTACCGGCCGGGTCGACGCATTCTCGCCGGGCTCCAAGAAGATCCATATCGACATCGACCCGTCCTCGATCAACAAGAACATCCGCGTCGATGTGCCGATCATCGGCGATTGCGCCAACATCCTGGGTGACATGCTGCAGGTGTTCAAGGCGGAAGCCAAGAAGCCCGAGATCAAGGCGTGGTGGGCGGAGATCGCCAAATGGCGGGCGCGCAATTCGCTCGCCTACAAGAAGAACAGCGATATCATCCTGCCGCAATATGCCATCGAACGGCTGTTCGAGGCGACGCGCGGGCGCGATACCTACATCACGACCGAAGTCGGCCAGCACCAGATGTGGGCGGCGCAGTTCTTCGGTTTCGAAGAGCCGCACCGCTGGATGACATCAGGCGGTCTCGGCACCATGGGCTATGGCCTGCCGGCCGCGCTCGGCGTCCAGGTCGCCCATCCCGACAGCCTCGTCATCGACATCGCCGGCGACGCCTCGGTGCAGATGACGATGCAAGAAATGTCGACGGCGGTTCAGTACGAACTGCCGATCAAGATCTTCATCCTGAACAACCAGTATATGGGCATGGTGCGGCAGTGGCAGCAGCTGCTGCACGGCAACCGGCTGTCGCACTCCTATTCGGAAGCGCTGCCGGATTTCGTCAAGCTGGCGGACGCGTTCGGCTGCGTCGGCCTGCAGGCAATCAAGCCCGGCGACCTCGACGGCGCGATCAAGGAAATGATCTCGGTCAAGCGCCCGGTGCTGTTCGACTGCCGCGTCGCTGCGCTCGAAAACTGCTTCCCGATGATTCCGTCCGGCAAGGCGCACAACGAAATGCTGTTGCCGGCGGAAGCCACCGACGAAGCCACCGAGGCGGCCTTTGCCGGCGGCAAGGCACTGGTGTGACGATGACGGAGACGGACCCGCTTCGCTTTCTTAACCTCGCCCCGCTTGCGGGGAGAGGTCGGCGCAACGCGCCGGGTGAGGGGGGCTCTCCGCGCACTCGCTGGCACCTGTACCCCCTCATCCCAACCTTCTCCCCGCAGGCGGGGAGAAGGAGCCGACTGCCCTTGCCGAACAAGATGGGACTGCCCCATGTTTGATCTGAAGGAACTCGAACGTGCGCATGAGATCGTCGGCGCGGCGGTGCCGCCGACGCCGGCGCATGCCTGGCCGCTGCTCGCGCAGCGGCTTTGCGCCCATGTCGTGGTCAAGCACGAGAACCACACGCCGACCGGCGCTTTCAAGGTGCGCGGCGGGCTGGTCTATGCCGATCGCCTGAAGCGCGAGCGGCCGCAGGTCGCCGGGCTGATTTCGGCGACAACGGGCAATCACGGTCAGAGTCTGGCATTCGCGGGCCGCCGCTACGGCGTGCCGGTGACGATCTACGCCCCGCACGGCAACTCGGTCGAGAAGAACCGCGCGATGCGCGCGTTCGGAGCGAACCTTGTCGAACACGGCGATGACTTTCAGTCCGCCCGCGAGGAGGCCGAACGCCGCGCTCAACGCGATCGGCTGGAATTCGTGCCGTCCTTTCATCCCGATCTGGTGCTGGGGGTTGCGACCTACGCGCTTGAACTGTTTCGAAAGGCCGGTGATCTCGATGTGCTCTATGTCCCGATTGGCCTCGGATCCGGCATCTGCGGCTGCATTCTAGCGCGCGATCTGCTGGGGCTGACGACCGAAATCGTCGGCGTGCAATCGACCGAAGCCCCTTCCTATGCGCTGTCGTTTGCGGCCGGTACGGTCGTCAGCACCAACAGCAGCAATACACTCGCCGACGGCGTCGCGACGCGTGTGCCTGACGCGGATGCGCTGGCGATGATCCGCAAGGGTGCTTCGCGGATTGCACAGGTCACCGACGATGAAATCGCAGCTGCGATGCGGGCGTACTGGACCGATACCCACAATCTCGCCGAAGGCGCCGGCGCGGCACCGCTCGCGGCCGCGCTGCAGGAAAAGAACAAGCTTCAAGGCAAGCGCGTCGGTCTCGTTTTGAGCGGCGGCAACATCGATTTCGACCGGTTTCGCCGCTGGGTCGGGCCGGATGCGGTTGCTGCAGAACAACGCGCGATCGCGTGACAGAGAAAGAATCCAAGGGGACGACCATGAACCAGCCCGCATCCGCCTACTTCCTCGAAGAGCGCCACGATCCGACCGAGTCGCATACGCTGTCGGTGCTCGTGCAGAACGAGCCCGGCGTGCTGGCGCGGGTGATCGGACTGTTTTCCGGGCGCGGCTACAACATCGAAAGTCTCACCGTCTCCGAGACCGAGAGCCAGAAGCATCTGTCGCGGATCACCATCGTCACCACGGGCACGCCGATGGTGATCGAGCAGATCAAGCACCAGCTCGACCGCATGGTGCCGGTCTATCGCGTCGTCGACATGACCCTTACCGGCCGCTCGATCGAGCGCGAACTGGCGATGGTCAAGGTGCGCGGCGGCGGCGATAACCGCGTCGAGGCGCTGCGGCTGGCGGATGCGTTCCGTGCCCGCGTGATCGACGCCACTACCGAAAGCTTTGTGTTCGAGATCACAGGCAATTCGGCAAAAATCAATCAGTTCATCGACCTGATGCGCCCGCTCGGCCTTGTCGAGGTATCGCGTACCGGTGTTGCCGCGATCGGGCGCGGGCCTGAAGGGATGTGAGCATGCTGGCGCGCGACTGGTATTACACGCAACGGCGTCAACTCGGGCTCGATTCCGCGGTCGCCTCGATCTACGACCGGCACGACGACAGCGACGTCCGCGCGCGCGCCGCATTGACCATGCTGGGTGTGCAGCGCGGCTGGCGCGTCGCCGATATCGGCTGCGGCAACGGCGTGCTGGCCTGCGAGGCAGCCCTGCTCGGCGCCGAGGTCGATGCCATCGATATCTCGCCGGCGATGCTGGCGCTCGCCAATATCTACGCGCGCGACCGCAAGGTCGCGGTCCGGACCCAGCCGGCGGGAATGCTGAGCTTCGCCTACAAGCCGAACTCCTACGACCTGATCGTCAGCGAATTCACGCTGCACCATCTGCCGGATTTCTGGAAGACGGTGGCGCTGGCGCGGATTTTTGCCGCGCTGAAACCCGGCGCCAATTTCTACCTGCGCGACATCGTCTTCGTCAGCATGCCCGACGGTGTCGAGCGCGACGTCGAGCAATGGGCGGACTTCACCATCAAGAACCACGATTTCGAGCATGAAGCCGTGGTCACCCATATGCGCGACGAATACTCGACCTTCGGCTGGGTGATCGAACGCATGCTGACCGATATCGGCTTCGTGCTGGAGTCGGTCGATTATCACGCGCCGCTGCACGGCACTTATCTCCTGCGCAAACCGAAGCCGGACCAACAGAGCTAGAAAAAAATGAAACCGGCCGATGTTTGCATCGCCGTGCTGGTGGCGGTGATCTGGGGGCTTGGCTTTGTCGTAGCCAGGATCGCGCTCGACGAATTTTCGCCGGAGCTGATGACGACGCTGCGCTTTGCGATCGCGGCGCTGCCGTGCCTTTTCGTGCGCAGGCCCGACGTGTCGTGGGGGCTCCTGATCGCGACCAGCTTCACGCTGTTTCTCGGCCAGTTTCTGGCCCAGACCTTTGCCATCAAGCAAGGTGTTCCGGTCGGCCTCACCAGCGTCATCGTGCAAAGCCAGGCGCTGTTCACCATCGGCTTTGCCGCGATCCTGTTCGGCGAACGGCCGACGCGGATGCAGGCGGCGGGCATCGGACTTGCCAGCCTCGGCCTGCTGATGATCTGCGGCACCGTCGGTTACGATTTCAGCGTCGGCGCCTTTTCGGTGCTGCTGATCTCGCCGATCACCTTTGCGATCGGCAACCTGTTGTTGCGGCGCGCGCAGGATGTGCCAATGTTCGACCTCTGTACGTGGCTGTGTCTGGTCGCCGCCATTCCTCTGCTGGCGTTGACCTTGGTCAGCAACGGGCCGCAGCCGACCTGGCAGGCGTTGACGCAGATGTCGCTGACTGGCTTCGTTTGCATGCTCTGGCTCGGCGCGATCTCCATTTGCGTTTCCTACTGGCTGTGGGGTCGGCTGCTGCGGGACTATCCGGCGGCGCAGGTGGTGCCGTTCGCGCTGCTGGTGCCGTTCGTCGGCTCCGCCGCATCGAGCCTCGTGTTCGGCGAAACCTTTGGCCCGCTGCGGCTGGCCGGCATGATCACGGTGGTTGGCGGGATCGCGATCATGGTGCTGGCGAAGCGCACCGCCGCATCGAAGCCGGCTCTGCCGAAGATCGCGTGAGGACCCGATGTCGCACTCGCTCCTGATCGCCTTTGTGATCTTCGCCAACGTGATGGCGTTCACGCCGGGACCGAACAACATCATGGTGCTCTCGTCGGGGCTGACTTTCGGGCTTCGACCGACGTTTCCGCACATCGCCGGCATCGGGATTGGCGTCGGCTTCATGGTCGCGGCGGTGGGCCTCGGCTTCGGCGCCATCTTCGTCGCCTATCCGGTGTTGCAGACCGTCCTCAAATACGCCGGTGCGGCGTATCTGATCTATCTCGCCGTCATCATCGCCATGTCCGCGCCATCGGTGCCGGGAAAAGCCGATGGTCGCCGCCCGATGACGTTCTGGGCCGCCGTCATGTTCCAGTGGGTCAACGTCAAGGGCTGGGTGATGGCCATCGGCTGCATTACCGCCTATGGGGCGATTGCCGGCTTTCCCTGGAACATCGCCATCCAGAGCGCGGTCATGCTGGTTTTGGGGGCGCTGTCGTCGCTGGCCTGGGCACTGGCCGGTAGCTGGCTGCAGCCGCTTCTGAGCTCGCCGACGGCGGTCCGGGCCTTCAACATCGCCATGGCGGTGCTGCTGCTGGGCTCGCTCTACCCGGTCTTCATGGACGCATGATGCCGCACTGCGCCATGCGAGAGAAGGGTTTCCCCTGAGGGCAAAAAGCTCTAGACAACGCCGGAAATTCGCGGGCGACCGGCGGTCCGTTACCACCCAAATGCCTGATTAACCGGCCGATTTGGCCATCGATTGAGGAAACGACTATGCGAGTTTATTACGATCGTGATGCCGACCTGAACCTGATCAAGGGCAAAAAGGTCGTCATCGTCGGCTACGGCAGCCAGGGCCATGCCCATGCGCTGAACCTGAAGGATTCCGGCGTCAAGGACGTCGCCATCGCGCTGCGCAAGGGTTCGGCCTCGGCCAAGAAGGCCGAAACCGCAGGCTTCAAGGTGATGGAAGTCGCCGAAGCCGCCAAGTGGGCCGATCTCGTCATGATGCTGACCCCCGACGAACTGCAGGGCGACATCTACCGCGAGCACCTGCACGACAACATGAAGAAGGGTGCGGCGCTGGTGTTCGCCCACGGCCTCAACGTCCATTTCAACCTGCTCGACCCGCGCGC
>JAIEPP010000480.1 GCA_019748335.1 Xanthobacteraceae bacterium | reverse complement strand
GTACCTTCGACAATGAAGGCGTTGGGCGCCTGGTTTACGCCAAGAAGGGCTGTGAGTTCGGCCGCAGCGAGTAGCCCTCGTTCGATCACGGCCGATGGAGTTTCTCCGTCGGCACGACGTCGGGCGCGAATAAAGTCTGCGTCAGACTTGCGAACCAGCCCGTGCGTTTCCCGGTGCGGGAAGATAGCTAAAATCCCGCATAAAAAATTGCGCAGCGGTTAGTTACGCTGCTTTACCGCGCCTCAATGCCTGTCGGTCATTGCTGTTGGCCAGTGCTCATCTCATGAGGCAACCAACATGCGCATCGTCTTCGCAGCCGCGATTGTCATCGCTTCGATCTCATCGGCGTCCGCTCAGTTCGCGCTGGACCACGGGCATGCCGCGGATGCCAGACAGGCCGCTTACGACAGGCAGGCCGCGGCCGATGCCAAGGCCTCGGCCATTGCCAACGGCCGTCCGCTGCTGCCCAGTCAACAGACCGACTTCGCCGTCGGCGGTCGCGCAACCATCAAGGTGGTGCCGCGAACGGAAGAAGAGCAGAAGGCCGATCGGGCGAATGAAGCCGCCTGGAGCGCGCGTTGCAAACCGACCGTGGTCGTGGACAGCGAAGGCCTGCGCAGAACCAAATACGCCGAGAAGGATTGTGATCTTTCCCGGTTCAATACCGCCGGGAATTAAGGCCAGCCAAAGAGACCGCGCGCGCATGTCGCGCGGCCGGTCGGTTCACGCCGTCCCTGTGACCCCCGCGATCGAGCCGGCCGGGCAGGTCGTGATACGTCTCGCAATGTGACGCTATTTCTTCTTGCCGAAATCGGACTGCAACCCGCCGACGCCCTTCTGGCTCGGGGCCGCGGCGATCGTCTTGATCTTGTCCTTCTTCGGCTTTTTCTTTTCCCGATTGCTCTTCTGGTCGCCCTTGGCCATATCGGTCTCCTCTGGTTTTGACGGTATCCGATGGTCCTCGGAGGTATCGAACACGCTAAGGGTAGCAACCTCGTGGACAATAGCTACAGCGCGATGGCGCCAAAGCGGATTTAATTTCGGTCGATCGGGCTTGCCATGCCGTAAGGTCGCTTAGCGATTCTCGGGCCTGTTTTGGGCCTGCTGACGGAGCACTCCATGAGCGAACGGCTGGACACGTTGAAAAAGGCGAGGGAGCGCATGGTCGAGGAACGCGACGCCCATGCGAAGGTCCTTGCGGCGCCATTCGACCGCGACAAGGCGGAACGGGCGCGCGCCAAGTTCGTCGAAACGCAAGGGCTGATCGATGCGATCGACCGCGCCATCGCCGGCGAACCCGCCGGCTCGCCGTGAGGCTTGACGGCTGGCGGCGAGGCGACCTGCGGCGGCCTGGGTTTAATGCGCCCGCGCAAGGGTTTCCGAGGGCGTCTCCTCGAAGTGTAGCCGATAGCTGCGCGAGAAGTCGCTCAGATGCCAGAATCCAAAAGCAAGCGCACACGCCTTGACGCTGACGTGGCCCATCCGCAATCGCTGGCGGACCAGCCAAAGGCGCTTCAACCGGAGATAACGGTGCAGGCTCATGCCGTGATAGAGCCTGACGACGTCCTGCAGCGTTCGTACCGGGACGCCGACCTGGCGGGAGAGTTCATTGCTGTAAATCGGGTTGCCGAGATTTTCACCAAGATACTCTTCGACCTTGCGGTAGACCCCGAACAGACGCGCCGAGTGCAGGGAGCCGTCGGCAAGCGGCGGGCCGTACCTGCCAAATACCTGATCGCTTGCTGCCAGCAATGATTCCTTGATGCCCGCCGCCGTCGCCGGCATCACCGCAGCATCTCCCGAAGCGGACGCGAATTTCATCACCTCGAGCACGAGCAGGCGCAGCCGTTGCAGGGCGGAGGTCGTTGTCGTGAGCATCGAGAATTCGCGGCGGGTCTCGGGCCAGCCGCGGTCGTGGATTTCCGGGGTGAACACAATCGCCGCGGTCCGTACCGCGGCTTCTTCGAGCGCCGTAAAGCGATCGCCACCATGTCCAAGGGCGACGATGGCCCTGTCCATATCGACGCCGTTGATACGGAGCGGCAGGCGCTCATCCATCGAAAAGCAGACGGCGGTGCCGTCCGGAGCAAGTTGCGTGTTCACCAGTCTTGGAAACGCCTGGATCAGACTGAGATCGAAGCCGGGAAGATGGAGGATTGCCTGTTCAGCGGAAATTCGCCGGCTCAGCGGCGTGAATTCGAGTTGAAATTTCCTCACAGCCCGCCGGTAGTCGTCGACATCGTCGAACTTGAGAATTTGCAGGGTGGCTGACGGCGCAAAGGAAACAAAACTTGCCATGAAACTTCGGGTTCGAGTTTGTAATGGCGCGCAGGTTACAGAACAAAGCCGAAGGCGGATACGGCAAGTCCGGCCGCAGGCCGGGTCTCCTCCGCGCAGCATGGAACTCGTTTTGCACTGCCGCAAAATCGGGTCTGCTGCCTGTCCAGGTCATTGCAGACACTCTCCGTAAATCTACGGGTATGCGTGGCATGCTGGTGCCGGAGTGCGCCGTCGCCAAGCCGCTGAGTTTACCGGCGGCGCTAGCCGACCTGGCATGGCACGTTCAAAAATCCGCGAAACCGAACCCGGCCGCCGCGCACGGGTTCGCCATCGAGCGCATAGTCGGGAAACCGCGCCAGGAAACGCGAGATCGCGACCGCGCCCTCGAGCCGCGCAAGTGCCATTCCCGCGCATTGATGCGCGCCCGTGCCGAAGGCGAGATGCCGGTTCGGCGTGCGGCCGATGTCGAGACGTTCGGGATCGGCGAACTGGGCGGGATCGCGGTTGGCGGCACCAATGCACAGCGTCACCGGCGTACCGGCCGCCAATGCGATGCCGCCGAGTTCGAAAGGTTCGACCGTCATGCGGTTGCCGAGCTGGTTCGAACTTTCAAACCGCAGCATTTCCTCGACCGCGGTCTTGATCAGTGCGGGATATTCGATCAGCCGCTGCTTCTCGCTCGCGTAATCCGATAGCGCCACCAGCCCGTTGCCGATCAGGTTGGTGGTGGTCTCGTGGCCGGCATTGAGCAGGAAGATGCAATTGTGCAGCAATTCCTTTTCCGTCAGCCGCTCGCCATTGTCCTCGCCCTGGATCAGCCGCGTCAGCACGTCGCGCTCGGGGTTGCCGGGTTTGGCTCGGCGCCGCGCCACCAGATCTTCGAGATAGGCCAGAAAATCCTTCACCGCCTTGTTGCCGCGCGCAAACACGTCCGGGCTCACCACCGGTTCCAGCGCTCCGAGAATGGCCAGCGACCAGTCGCGCAAGGGTTCGCGTTCGTCGTTCGGCACGTCGAGCAGGTTGCCAATCACCTCGATCGGGATCGCGGCGGCAAAGTCGTCGATCAGGTCGACCCTGGCCTTGGCGGCGAGGGCATCGAGCAGCCGGTCCACCAGCGCGATCAGGTCGGGCTCCATGCCGGCGATGGCGCGGGGCGACAGCGCACCCATGATCAGCCGGCGCACGCGGGTGTGGGCCGGCGGGTCGTTGAAAACGAGACTCGTGGTGTGATGCTCGTAGAGCAGGCTGTCGCCGTATTTCGGCGAAAACTCCTTCTTCTTGTCGGAAGAGAATGCCCTGGTGTTCTTGTAGGCTGCGACCAGGTCGTCGTAGCGGGTCAGGAACAAGGAGCCGTTCGGCAGCCGCTTGACCGGTTCGTGCTCTCGCAACGCGCGATAGGTCGGGTAGGGGTTGGCGTAGAATTCCGGCGTCAGTTTCTCGAGGTCGAAGGTATCAGCCAGCTCGCGTGCATCCAAATTCATGGCTCGTCGAACTCTCTGCGAAGACGGAGAAGGGGCGACTGGCAAAATTAGTCGCATCTGCAACTAACTTTAAATCCCGCTGCCGGGTCGGCGTCAACTCGGATCGAGGGAACCATGCCCCGGGGCCTTCCAGGCCAAGACCGCGGTTGCCCCCGTCGGTGCCGCGTCCGGGAACCGTTGCGGCGCAGGCACATCCGGCCCGAAACGGCCGTATCGCACTGCAATAAAATCTTGACAATCGGGTTGGTGAGTGATTACTCACGCCCTCATGTCCACCCTCCGAATGACAAGTGATTTACGGCGTCAATTGATCTTGAGCGCCGCCAAGCGATGCTTCGCCCGCAACGGCTTTGCCGGAACCACGACCAAGAGCGTGGCGGCGGCGGCGGCGATCTCGGAAGGCTTGCTGTTCAAGCACTTCCCGTCCAAGGCCGCGCTCTACGCCGAAATCCTCGCGGAGGAGTGCGAGGCCGATCCGGATTTCGCGAATCTGCTCGGCCAGGAACCGTCGACCGGCACGCTGGTCGAACTGGTCAAGGGCATGGTCGGGCATTTCATGGAGGCGTCGGACGGATCGGATCAGGAGGAAGCGCAGCGGCTGCGGCTGATGATGACCAGCCACCTCGATGACGGCGAGTTCGCACGGCTGCTCTACGATAAGATCAGCGGCCTGATCGGGCCGGTGTTCGCCGCATCGATCGAGCGCGCGGTGGCGGCCGGCGACGCGTCGCGGATCGGCACCGAGCCGCTCAACCTGTTCTGGTTCGCCCATCATACCGTGTTGATGTCGGCACTGACGCGGCTTCCGGCCGTGCCCTGTCTTTCCTACGGCAATGCTGCCGACGTCGAGCGGCAGCTTAGCCAATTCATCCTGCGCGGCATCGGACTTAACGAAGCCGCAATTGCTTTTCATCTGGATCGCGAGCTGTCGCCGAATTCGGGACAATCGGTAACCGCAGAAAGTGCATGACATGAATATCGTGACTGAACCCAAACTGTCGGGCAAGCCGATCGGCGAGGCGCGCAAGCGGCCGGTTCGTCCGGTGCGCTGGTTCCTGATCGTCGGGACCTTGCTCGCAGCACTGGTCGCTGGCCTCGTGTTCTTCAAATTTGTCTTCTTGCCCAACCTGTTCAAGGAGATCTTCAGCAAGCCGCCGCCGCCCACCAGCGTCAACATCGCCACGGCGAAGTCCGAAATCATTCCGAATATCCTGACTGCGGTCGGTGATCTTGCCGCCGTGCATCAGGTCAACGTCACCTCGGACGTCAACGGACGCATCACCGAGATCATGTTCACCCCGGGCGCCAGCGTGAAAGCCGGCACGCCGCTGCTGCAAATGTTCGACGCCCCCGAGCAGGCCGATCTCGCCAGCTTCAAGGCGCAGGCGACCATGGCGCAGCTCGCGCTCGACCGCGCCAAGCAGCTGGCGTCCCGCCAGTTCGGGCCGCAGGCGACCGTCGACCAGACGCAGTCGGCGTTCGATCAGGCCACTGCCGGCATTGCCAGGACCGAAGCCGTCATCTCGCAGAAGCTGGTGCGGGCGCCGTTCGACGGCGAACTCGGCGTGCGCAAGGTCGAGGTCGGTCAATATCTGACGGCAGGAACGCAGATCGTGTCGCTGACCGATCTGTCGGTATTGTACGCGAACTTCACCGTGACGGAAAAGGACTCTGGCGCGCTCAAGGTCGGACAGACCGTTCGCATCGCGGTCGATGCCTATCCGGACCGGACCTTTGAGGGCAAGATCACGACCATTG
>JAIEPP010000505.1 GCA_019748335.1 Xanthobacteraceae bacterium | reverse complement strand
GCCATTCTCGCCGTGCCGCTTGCCTGCACCGCGTCGCTGGCCATGGCGCAATCCACGCCACCCGCGGCATCGCCGACCAAAGCACGCAGACGCCCGACCGGCCTTGCCTCCATCGGCCGCTCGTCAAAGCCGAGAATGGCCCGGGTCCACGGCGCGATTTCCTTTGGGATCGTCAACTGGCCGACGCGGGCGCGAAACCGGCGGCGTCCGTCGTCATAGATGCGAAGCGTTGCGCCGAAGATCTGCATCATCAGCCTTGCCGGCGCCTGCAGCATCACGGTACGCCCGACAAGATCGATGTCGCGAACGGCAACGCCATACTTCTTCGCGAGTTGCTCTATTCGCGCGGCGGCGTGCACATGGGTACGGCGCCGCTGCGCGGCAAGCGCGCGGCGTGTGATCGGCTTTGACAGCCGCGCCAGATCTCCCGCACTGCCCGGCTGAAATTTGTCCGGCGAACGTCGCTTCAGATAAACCGTGATGAGGATCAGCTGCTCCGGATCGACCTCGCCGGCATAGACCGCCCCTTCGGGTTCAGGGCGGTTACTACCGGCGAGCGCAATTTTTTTTGACCCGGTCACGCCCCGGGATTCGGCCGGTTTCATTTTCCGGCGCAGGGGCTGTCGGGTATCGGGTTTTGCGTATCGTCGATCGCGCAGAACGGGACCGACCACACGAAGTCGGCCGACGTCGCCAGTTGGGTCAGTCCCGCCTTGCCTTCAAAAATCGGCGGCGGACTGTTGAAGCTCCAGAACCACGCCGGCAGCAGGGGTCCCAGCGGGCCGACGGGACCGTTCGAGTTGAAGGAGAGGAAGCCGGCCGTCGACGTCGGCTTGCCGTTCTTGTCGAACACCGAGCGGCCGTGACACGTCATGCACGAGGCGGTGCCGACGAAGCCATCCTCGGTCACGGAATTTCCGACCCTGATGTCGAGACCGACATTGTCGACGAAATCGGCTTGCGAGCCTTTCAGGCAATAGTTGACATAGACCGGTTCGATATTCGCGGCCGACAACAGCGCCGTCAGTGCCTGCGTCTTGGTGCAATCGGGATAGCCCTGGTTGGCGGCGCGGTTTGACGGCACGAAAGCCGGTTGCGCGCCAAATGCATCCTTGCAGCCGAGAATATCGCAGCGGCCCGGATTGAAGCTGTGCTCGAAGGTCGCCCAGGTCCAGCTCGGCACCAGCTTGCTGATCACGTGCATCGCCACCAGCGCATACTGAACACCGCCTGCGGAATTGACGTGATAGAGCTGCGGCACCTGCGCGAGCGTGACCCGGCTGTTGGTGAAGGCCGGGATGTCGCTGACCGGCACCCAGTTCGCCTTGACCTCGATAGAGTCGATCGGGAACGACAGGTTCTTGCCGAATGCGGCCTTCAGACCGGAGATCTTGTACAGGTTGTTCTGCACGATGAAATCGAACGTCGCCTTGTTGTGACGCGTTTCCTCGGTCACCCCCTGCGCGATCCCCGGCGGAAGCGCGGGAAGCAGCCCGCCGGCTTCCTGCACGCCTTCACGCGCGATCGCCGGCAGTATCGGTCGCCGCAATACCGGCGGGCTCGGTGCGGCCGGGAATTGCGGATTGGGCTTGAACGTGTCGGTGTCGCTGGCCCAGGTTTCAAATGTCGCGTTGCTGCCGCCGGCCCGGCTGTTGGCCTGGATGAACAACTCCCAGGCAACCTGGTCCGGAGCGGTCATCGCCGGATTTGGTGTTGACTGCGCCTTGGCGGGAAGACCGGGCAGAACAGAAAAGCTGCAGACAATTGCCGCGTATATCGAGTGTCGCATCGTCGCTCTCCCGTGATGGTGAAGGATCGAAACGCGTCGGTCATCTCATCCGAACAATAGTCGTGGCCCCCTGACCCGCACTATACCAAAGGTTGTCGAACTTATAGATCACCATTCCGGGGGCCTTTTATGAAGCAGCTCACACCGGTATCGCGCCGATGCCGCAGCGAGGTCACGCCGAAAAACGGGAAGCCATCGGCGTCCGGGTTTGAACCGCTTATGGCCGTGCGCCGACCAACAGATCGTGCAACTCTGTCTGCACGATTCGTGACGGGTTCCGGGGCGCGCTGAATGATCCTTCAATCTCTCGCCGGGCTACCGGCGTTCCTGGTCTATTTCTGCACGGCACTGGTCGCCGTGGTCGCCTATCTCTTCGTCTACACGCGCGTCACGCCGCACGATGAGTTCGCGCTGATCCGCGCCAACGACCCGGCGGCGGCCATCGCACTGGGGCTCAGCCTGCTCGGCTTCGTGCTGCCGGTGTTCTCCGCCATCGCCCATTCCGCCAATGTCTGGGATTGTCTGATCTGGAGCGCGATCGCGCTGATCGTGCAGATCGCGGTCTACTACATCGTCAAGATCCCGGTGCCTGACCTGTCGGCGCGGATCGCGGCCGGCGAACTCGCCGCCGCGATCTGGCTCGGCCTGTCCTCGCTTGCCGCCGGCGCGCTCAACGCCGCCTGCATGATCTACTGACCATGGCGAACAAACCCACCCACGAATTCGGCAAGCGCAGGCCCGCTCCGGCAGCACCGATCGTCTCAGTGCCGGCGAAGCGGTCCAGCCATGTCGCATTATTGCTGATGGGCACGCTGGCGGTCGGCGGCGGCGCCTATGCGCTGATGCCGGGTGACAACTGCCAGCCAACGGCGCCGGGAATGGCGGCCCCCACCGGATGTCAGCCGCGCGGATCTTCATCCGGCGGCGGTTCGGGGGGCGGCTCCTCGCGCTACGGCTTCTTCTCCGGCGGCTCATCCTCGGGGAGTTCGTCCGCGAGCACCACCACCTCATCCGATTCCGGATCAAGCCACGTGTCGCGCGGCGGCTTCGGTTCGTTTGCGCACTCCTTCGGCGCACACTTCTCCGGCGGCTGACAATCTTCCCGCACGAAGCCGTGAAAGCATCGGCTTTCGCTTGCGCCCCCCGCAACAGGTAGCGGAAACTGGAGACGAGCTGCAACGTCAAGGAAGACTTGCAACGTCAGGGAACAGGATCGCAACCATGAAACGCTCACGTCGGGTGGTGCTGACATTGATGGGAAGCGCCGCGATCGGCGCGGTATCGATGGGTCTGGTCCCGCGACGGGATTGCGGCCCGGGAAATATCGCAGTGCCCGGTCCGGACGGGCGGATGTATTGCCGCGCGACCTATCACGGCTTCGGCGGTGCGCCGCATCGGTTGCACGGCCATGGACACGGCCATGGCGGCCACGGGCATGGCGGCGGCTAGTAGTGCAACGCATCGTCTGTCCTGAACGCGACGACTGGCGTGCGACCGCCGAGAGCGCCGGATTCGATTTTCACACCATCGACGGCGAACGCTATTGGGACGAGCGCGCCTATTTCGCCTTCACGCTCGACGAGATCGAGCGCGGGATCGAGCAGCCGACCGCCGAGATCGACGCGATGTGTCTCGAACTGGTCGGCCATGCGATCGACGATGAAGAGTATCTGCGCCGGCTGAAAATACCGGAAGCCTTCTGGCCGCTGATTTCGGAGAGCTGGCACCGCGACGACGGCAGCCTCTATGGCCGGCTCGATCTGAGTTTCGACGGCCACGGACCTGCCAAGCTGCTGGAATATAACGCCGACACTCCGACCTCGATCTTCGAGGCGGCGGTGTTCCAGTGGACCTGGCTCGAACAGGCGATCGAGCGCAACATCATCCCGAAACGCGCCGACCAGTTCAATTCGATCCACGAACGCCTGATCGAGGCCTGGAAGAAACTGGGCGGCGCGCATCGCCTGCATCTCGCCGGGATGACCGAGAATACCGAGGATGCTGGAACGCTCGCTTATCTCGAGGACACCGCCTCGCAGGCTGGGTTGAGGACCACGCTGATCGACATCGAGGACATCGGATTGCGCGACGACGGCCAATTCGTCGATCTTGACGACTCAGCCATCGAACTCGCGTTCAAGCTCTATCCCTGGGAATGGATGTTTCACGACGCGTTCGGCGAGAAGCTCTTGAGCGCGCCGACGCGTTGGATCGAACCGCCATGGAAAGCGATCCTCTCCAACAAGGGTATCCTGCCGCTGCTGTGGGAGATGTTTCCGAACCACCCCAACCTGCTGCCGGCCTACTTCGAGGACGACCCGAAGGCCGCCCAGCTCGGTGCCTCGTTCGTGCGCAAGCCGCTGTTTTCGCGCGAAGGCGCCAATGTCGCGCTGGTCAGCGCCGGCACCACGCTGGTGGAACAGGAAGGGCCTTACGGCGCGGAAGGATTCATCCGGCAGGCCCTGGCGCCGCTGCCGTCTTTTTCCGATCAGTATCCGGTGCTCGGAAGCTGGCTGGTCGACCACGTGCCGTGCGGCCTGTCGATCCGCGAGGATGAGAATCCGATCACCGGCAACACGTCGCGGTTCGTGCCGCACGCGATCTTATGAAGCCGCCGATCACTCGCCGATGAAATCGGCCATCGTCCGGCCGACGGCTGTGGCCGCCAGCAAGGCCAAATAGCCGGGAATTCCGATCAGGATCAGCGTCAGCGGGAACAGGCCGAAATCGCTGCCGCCAGGACGCACCAACAGCAGAGCGGCAAGGAATCCGCCGAGCATCCAGAACGGCTGCCACCAGGCCTTGCCGCCACACAGCACGCCGCCGGCGGCTTGCGCCAGCAACATCACCGGCACGCCGACGCGCCAGAACAGCGGCGTGTCCCACGCTTCGCGGATTCGAAACGGTTCGTTGGCGTGCACCAGCCAGGGCCAAAGCGAAAACAGCGTCCAGGCCGCGAAGCCGATCAGCACCAGTAGCAGGCCGGGAAGCCAGGACGGCAGATGCGGCAGCCTGGTCTGCGGCATCGTCTCCGCTCCGGTGACTTCAACGCGCCGCCGAAGCTGCAGCCCGCAGCCCGATCGTCACGCCGCCGCGCGCCACCGCTGCCGGCGCGAGGTTCGGACAATAGAGTCCGCGCCGCTCGGGATACGGCTTGAATGCGTTGGTGATACCGACCACGGTCTCGGCCGCGCCGAGCGCCAGCACGCCGTCGGGCTCGAGCATGCGCGCGATCCGGTCGAAGATGTTGGTCTTGGTGGCGTGGTCGAAATAGATCAGGACGTTGCGGCAGAAGATGATGTCGAACGTGCCGAGATGAGAGAAGTCCTGCAGCAGGTTGAGCTGGCGATACTGCACCATGCTGCGGATCTCGGCATTGAGCTGCCACAGCTCACCGTTCTGCGTGAAATATTTCATCAGCAACTGGATCGGCAGGCCGCGCTGGACCTCGAACTGGCTGAAAATGCCGGCTTTGGCTTTCTCCAGCACGCCGAGCGACAGATCGGTTGCGACAATCTCGGTGCGCCAGCCCGACAGCAGCGAGCCGGCCTCCTTCAGGCACATCGCGATCGAATAGGGCTCCTGTCCGGTCGAGGAGGCCGCGCACCAGATCCGCAAGCTGCGGCGGGCCGCGCGTGCCTGCACCAGCGTCGGCAGCACCACCTCTTTCAGGTGATCGAACGGAATCTTGTCACGGAAAAAGAACGTCTCGT
>JAIEPP010000056.1 GCA_019748335.1 Xanthobacteraceae bacterium | reverse complement strand
GCAGGTGCGGTCGGCGGCTATGCCGGCGCCCATATGGTGCAGGCGGGCGAGGACGTCACCTTCATCGATCCGTGGCCCGAGCACGTCGAGCATATGAAGAAGCACGGCCTGCGCGTCACCCACGCCATGAACGTCCCGGAGTTTACTGTGCCCGTCCGCGCGCTGCACGTCACCGACGCGCAGCAGCTCGCCAAGGAGGCGCCGGTCGACATCGCCTTTGTCTGCATGAAGTCCTACGACACGGCGTGGGCGACGATGATGATCCAGCAATATCTGGCGCCGGCCGGCTACGTCGTGTCGCTGCAGAACTGCATGAACGAGGAGACCATCGCCAGCGTGGTCGGCTGGGGCAAGACGCTCGGCTGCATCGCCAGCAGCATCACCGTCAATTTGCCGGAGCCCGGCCACATCCACCGCGGCGCCGGCAAGCATGGCGCCGCGCATACCGTGTTTCGCGCCGGCGAAGTGCACGGCCGCATCACGCCGCGGTCGGAGGAAATCTGCCGCCTCGTCGCCTACGCCGACAGCGCCAAGGCGACCTCCAATCTGTGGGGCGAACGCTGGTCGAAACTGGTCGCCAACGCCATGGGCAACGGCCTTTCCGCCTGCACCGGCCTGCCCGGCGGGCAGATGCTGGAAAGCGATCCTATCCGCCGCTTCTCGACCCGGCTCGGCAGCGAAGCGATCCGCGTCGGCCAGGCCCACGGCTACCAACTCGAGGACGTACTGCACCTGCCGCCGGAGACCATTGCGCGGGCCGGCGAAGGCGACGAGGCCGCGATGCGCGCCTGCGACGAGCAGCGCTTCAAGGACGCCAAGAACACCGCCGCCGGCCAGCGCCCGTCGATGGGCCAGGACATGCAGAAGGGCCGCCGCACCGAAATCGAATTCCTCAACGGGTTCATCGTGCGCGAGGGCGAAAAGGTCGGGGTTGCCTGCAAAGCCAACGCCGTGCTGACCGACCTCGTACTGCGCGTCGAACGCGGCGAACTGAAAGCAGATCCGAAGCACATCACCGAGTTGCGGTTGAACTAAAGCGTTTTCGAGCGAAGTGGACACCGGTTCGCGTAAAGAAAACGCGTCAAAACAAAAATCTAGAGCCCGGTTCCGATTCAATCGGAACGGAAAAGGCTCTACGCGCCCGTCACTCGCCAGATCACATCGCCGACGTCATCCGCCATCAGCAGCGAGCGGCCATCGGGGCCGATCACGACCCCGACCGGCCGGCCGTAGGATTCCTTCTCGTCGGGCGCGAGGAAGCCGGAGAGAATGTCACGCGCCGGTCCGGAAGGCTTGCCGTTTTCGAACGGCACGAAGACGAGCTTGTAACCGCTCAGCGTGCTGCGGTTCCACGAACCGTGCTGGCCAATCGCCATGCCATCAGGGAAACCCGGCAGCGTCCCTGCTGGCACCCAGCACAGACCGAGCGAGGCGGTGTGACCGCCGAGCGCGTAGTCCGGCGTGATCGCCTTGGCGACCATCGCGGCATCCTGCGGCACCCGGTCGTCGACCGTCTGGCCCCAGTAGCAATAGGGCCAGCCGTAGAAGCCGCCGTCGCGCACCGACGTCAGGTAATCCGGCGGCGTCTCGTCGCCGAGGCCGTCGCGCTCGTTGACGACAGTCCACAGCACGCCGGTGTTCGGCTCCCACGCCATGCCAACCGCGTTGCGCAGGCCGCTGCCGAAGATGCGGTTCGAACCCGACGCGAGATCGAGTTCGTAGATCGCGGCACGGCCCTGCTCGACCTCCATGCCCATCTCGGCGATGTTGCTGAGCGAGCCGACACCGGCGTAGAGCTTCTTGCCATCCTTGCTTGCGAGCAGGCTGCGGGTCCAATGCCCGGACGGCTTGAAGCTGACGAGCTTCTTTCCCGTTGCGGTGATATTGTCCGCGCCCGCCACGTAGGGAAAGGCCACCACGCCGTCGGTATTGCCGACATAGAAAGTGTCGCCCACCAGCGCCATGCCGAACGGCTGGCTCAACCCTTCCATGAAGGTCTTGCGAACTTCGGCGACGCCGTCGCCGTCCCTGTCGCGAAACAGCGTGATGCGGTTGGCACTGTCGCCAAGCGCGCGGGCGCGCCGCATCGTCGCCTGCATCGCATAATGGAAGACGGATCGGGGCGGCCCGGCGATCTGGTTCGACTCGGCGACGAGCACGTCGCCGTTCGGCATCACGTTGATCCAGCGCGGATGCTGCAGGTTGGTCGCGAATGCGTTGACCTTGAGCCCGGGCGCGGCCACCGGCTTCTGGCCCTCGCTCCAGCCACGTGCAGACGGCATCTTCAGCGTCGGAAGCGCGCCTTGCGACTTCGCCGCCGGAACCACCGGCGCGCCGCCCCAGGCGGGCGCAGGCTGGGCACCCTGCAGCTTCCGCCATTGCAGCGCAATGCCACCGACCAGCGCCACGAATTGCGCCATCATGCTGGACTTGTTCATGTCATCTCCTTTTTGTTGGCGCGCACCCTATCCGAAGCGGGCTTGCATTGCCAACGTGCCATCCGGGGAAATTGATGGAGCAATCGATGTGACGCCACGGATGGCCGGCCCCTCCGGTCGGCGCACATATCGGATATCGGCGTATCCGCTCGGCTATAGCGCCGGCGAATGCTAGTTCGCCGCACCGCGATCGAGCGTGACGCTGGCCAGCAGCGACACAACCTCGGCCTGACGGGTGCATCCGGTCTTGTCCAGCACCTGGCGCAGTTGCGAGCGCACGGTCGAAATCGCAACGCTGCCGTTCGCTGCAATCTCCTCCAGCGTCTCGCCGGCGGCGAGCCCGCGCGCGACCCGGGCTTCCGACGGCGTCAGGTCGAACAGCGAGCGCATCAGCTCGACCGGCGGTCCCGGCGTCGCCGTCACCGGCGTCAGCACCAGCAGCGCGTAGCTGCCGGCGAAGATGTCGTGGGCGGAGCGCCGTATCGGAATCAAATGACCCACCATCGCCGCCCGGTCGTCGGCGTCGCGCAACGGAAACGAGCGCACGGAGACTTCGGGATTGGTGTCGAGTGCTCCAAGCGCCGAAGACAATAGCTCGTTCGCGGCGCCGTCGGTCAGCGTGATGCGGTTCCGCGCGCGCCACTGCACCTGCGCGCTCAAACTCTCGACCAGACGATTGGCCTCGATCACCGTCCCGTCGCGGCTGAGCAGCAGCGCCGGCAATCCCATCGCGGTCAGCGTCTCATTGGCGCCCTCTGCCTTTTGCAGCCCGAGGCGTGCGGCAACGAACGCGCTGCGCGCCAGATGCGAGCGCAGCTCGTTCAATAACTCGACCCGCTCGCGTTCGATCGGCCCGCGGTCGTGGTCGCGCTCGATCGAGAACACGATGTGATCGCCGGTCGGCATTTGCAGGCCGGTGCCGGCCGACCAGCCGAGCCCGTGCGGGCGAAAGAAATCGCGATAGATCGGATGGTTGTCGAGCTGGTCCGCGGTCCAGAAATCATGCTCGACGAAAAACGCCGGCATCGATTTGGCGAACAGGCAGACCCGGCGCGGGCAGCGCGGAAACCAGCCGTCCTCGACATAGGACCTGAAGATATCGTTCAGATTATCCGACGAGGTCCACTTCAGCACCCGGTCGCGGGCCGAAAACAGCAGGCCGCCGCGCGAGCCGGTCAGTTCTGCCAGTTCATCGAGCACGCCGGGCCAGAGCTCCGGCACAAACGAACTTTCGTAGATTCGGTCGATCAATTCGGTTTTCACGGATACCCGGCTCAAAATTGCAAAAAAACAGCGCTGCAAACATCAATGTGATCGCGATCGGCGTGGCGCATCCGCGAGCACGCCATCATGCATTAATATCCGATCCGGCCAAGCGCCAGTCCGCAACACGTTAATAAGCGACGTCCGAAGAGATGATGCGGGTGGAACTGGCCCGCTCTGGCGCCCCCCTCGCCGCCCCTGTAAAATCCTGTCGACTCAATGGGTTTGGGGGGACGATTGCGTCTACCGATGCATCTGAAGACAATATTGATCGCCACAGCCGTGGTCGCGGTCTCGTTCGTGATCAGCTTGAAGGTCATGGACTGGGTGGCGCCGCGCGGCGCGACAAGTCCGCCTGTGCTGGTCGAATTGCCGCCACTGCCGCCGGCCCCGCGCAGCTCCACGATCATGGCGCCGGTCGCGGTCGCGCTGTCGGCGATCCGCGACGCCGCTGATCGCGGCGCGCAGCGATCGTTCGCGGGCAAGGCCGACAATCCGGTATCGCAGATCCTGCAGAATGCCGACATCGGCTGGACCGCTTCCCGCGGGCTGATCACCGCGACTGGCGCGCAGGACGTGCTGTCGCTGTCGACGCCGATATCGGGCACGCTCAACGTCACCGGCTCGCTGTCGGCGAAGGCCACCGGCGCGGTCGGCGACGCGCTGGGCGGCCTGCTTGGCGGCGATGTCGCAAAACGGATCGGCGGCATCAACATCAAGAACCTGAACGCCAGCGCCGAGATCAAGGGCAGCGTCACCATCACCGCGCGGCCGAAGATCGCCGCTGCATGGCGGATCGAGCCCAATCTCACGGCACAGGTCAATCTCGGCGACACCAGCCTGGTCGTTGCGGGCGCGCGCGTCAACGTGCCGGCGCAGGTCAAGCCGCTGATCGACAAGCAGGTCGCCGATCAGATCGCCATCGTGCAGGCGAAGATGCGCAACGATCCCGCCTTCGAAAACGGCGCGCGGTCGCAATGGGCCAAGGCCTGCCGCTCGGTGCCGCTGCAGGGCACGGGTGCGAGTTCGACGTTGCCGGCGCTGTGGCTCGAGCTCCGCCCGACCCGCGCGATCGCGGCCCAGCCGCGCGTCGACGCATCGGCGGTGACGCTGACACTCGGCATCGAGGCGGAAACCCGCATCACGCCGGTCGAGACCAAGCCCGCCTGCCCGTTCCCCGCCACCATATCCATCGTGCCGGCGACGCCGGGGCGGATATCGATCGGCGTTCCCATCGACATGCCCTTTACCGAGATCAACAAGATCGTCGAAGCGCAGTTCGCCGGAAAGACCTTTCCGGAAGACGGCTCCGGCTCGGTCGACGTCACGGTGAAGCGCGCCAGCGTCGCCGCTTCCGGAGACCGCCTGCTGATTTCGCTGTTGGTGAATGCCAAGGAGAAGAAGAGCTTCTTCGGCTTCGGCGGCGAAGCCAATGTGCATATCTGGGGCCGACCCGTGCTCGATCAGGCGCAACAGACGCTGCGGCTGTCCGATGTCCAGCTCGCGGTCGAGTCGGAGGCGGCGTTCGGGCTGCTCGGCGCCGCAGCGCGCGCGGCGATGCCGCATCTGCAGAAAGCGCTGGCCGACAAGGCGACCATCGACCTCAAGCCGTTCGCCGGCAATGCGCAGAAGAAAATCGCCGCCGTCATCGCCGACTTCCAGAAGAACGAGGACGGCGTAAGAGTGGCCGCCGAGATCACCGCCCTTCGGCTCGCCGGCATCGCCTTCGATTCCAAAACCCTGCGCGTGATCGCGGAAGCCGAGGGCACGATCAACGTCGCGGTCAGCACGCTG
>JAIEPP010000680.1 GCA_019748335.1 Xanthobacteraceae bacterium | reverse complement strand
CGAGACCGAGCCCCATGGCAGCCAAAAAACGCTTGACCACAAAGACAGTCGCTCTCCCCGCAAGCGGGGCGAGGTGAACTCAATCCATCTCCTTCATCCGCCGCGCATAGAGCCGCCGCAACGGCTCCAGTTGCGTCGCAGCCGTCGCCGCAAGATACGCTTCGCGTGCGGCGTCATGCCGGCCGAGCCGGCGCAGCAGGTCGGCGCGCACCGCCGGCAGCAATTCGTAGCCTTTCAGGCCGCCGCGCGCCTCGAGTGCGGCGATCAAATCGAGCGCGCGTGCCGGCCCGTCGACCATCGATACCGCGGCGGCATGGTTGAGTTCGATCACCGGCGACGGGCTGATCCGCAGCAGCACCTCGTAGAGACCGGCGATCTGCGGCCAGTCGGTGTCCTTGTAATTTGGCGCGCGCGCATGCAGTGCGGCGATCGCGGCCTGCACCGCATAGGATTGCGGCCGGCCGGGAATCCGCAGCGCGTCTTCCACGAGTTGCAAACCTTCTGATATCTGGCTGTGGTCCCACAGCGTGCGGTCCTGCTCTTCCAGCAGTACGATGTCGCCGCCCGCAGTCTCGCGGCCGGCGCGGCGTGAATCGTGCAGCAGCATCAAGGCCAACAATCCCTTGATCTCGCCGCGGCCGGGCATCAACGCATCGAGCAGCCGCACCAATCGGATCGCTTCGCGCGCGAGGTCCGGCCGCATCAGATCCTCGCCCGAGGTCGCAGCATAGCCTTCGGTGAAGACGAGATAGATCACGGCCAGCACGCCGCGCAACCGCGGCTCCAGCGCTTCGCGCTCCGGCACTTCATAGGGAATTCCGGCGAGACGGATTTTCTGCTTGGCGCGCAGCAGGCGCTGCGCCATCGCCTCTTCGCTGGCGAGAAAGGCGCGCGCTACCTGCGCCGTGGTGAGCCCGCACACCGTGCGCAGCGTCAGCGCGACCTGGACCTCGACGGCAAAGGACGGATGGCAGCAGGTGAAGATCAGCCGCAGCATGTCGTCGTCGAACACGCTTTCCGTCGTCGCGCACGGCTCCGACGCCTGCAGCAGAATTTCGTGGGTCAATTCCGGCTGCTTGCTGCGGAATGACGCGTGGCGGCGAATGCGATCGATCGCCTTATTGCGGGCGACATTGACCAGCCACGCACGTGGATTGGACGGCAGTTCGGCGTCGCGCCAGCGCTCCAGCGCCACCGCGAACGCCTCCTGCAGCGCATCTTCCGCCAAATCGAAATCGCCGACGAGACGGATCAGGGTCGCCAGCGCCCTGCCCGCCTCGTCGCGGAATGTTTTTTCGATGTCACCCGGGGTCATGCGCGCCCGACAGATCAATCATAAACCATCACCGGCCTGACCTCGACCGAACCGGTCTTGGCACCGGGAATGCGCGCCGCGATCGAGAGCGCGGTGTCGAGATCCTTGGCCTCGACCAGATAATAGCCGGCGAGCTGTTCGCGCGTCTCCGCAAACGGACCGTCGGTCGTCAGGGTCTTGCCTTCGCGGACGCGCACCGTGGTTGCCGTCGACACCGGTTGCAAACCGTCACCGGCCTTGAAATGACCGCTCTGGATAATCGACTGGGTAAATACGCCGTATTCCGCGGACAGTTCCTTGCGCTGAGTAGCATTCATTTTGCCGTACTCGGCATCGCTTCGATAGATCAGCAACAGATACTGCATTTCGTCTACTCCTCATTGATCGGCTGGATCGCCGACACCCAGTCGAGCGGGCTTCACGCAAAACGACATCCTCAGGATAATTTATTTTGGGCGATCGCACGGCGGCGATCTCCCGACGCGCAAACTGCTGCGCGGGACCGGAATTTCGCCGCCGCGGCCTTCGTATCGAATAAACCGATAATAACTGTCAGTATTATTCGTTTGTCAAAATCATAACCGAGCGTAGCGTTACAGACGTGCGCGATCGCGGCGGTCCAAGCCCCCCATCACAAAAAGCGATGCCGCCGGAGGAAACCGAATGACGACGACGCTGGACGACACCGGCCTGCCCTCGCGAACGCTGCTGCCGTTTCTCGACCGCGAGCACACCATCGCCCGCCCCGGCTACAGCCGCTGGATGGTGCCGCCGGCTGCTCTCTGCGTGCATCTGTGCATTGGACAGGCCTACGCCTTTAGCGTGTTCAACCTGCCGATGACGCGGCTGCTCGGCGTCTCGCAGTCGACCGCGGCGGACTGGAAGCTGACCGACCTCGGCTGGATCTTTTCGATCGCGATGGTTTTTCTTGGGCTGTCCGCGGCCGTATTCGGCCGCTGGGTCGAGGAAGGGGGACCGCGCAAGGCGATGTTCACCGCCGGCGTATGTTGGGCCAGCGCCTTCCTGATCTCGGCGCTCGGCGTCCACCTGCACAATCTCTGGATCATCTATCTCGGCTACGGCGTCATCGGCGGCTGCGCGCTCGGCATCGGCTACATCTCGCCGGTCTCGACGCTGATGAAATGGTTTCCTGACCGCCCGGGCATGGCGACCGGGATGGCGATCATGGGATTCGGCGGCGGCGCGCTAATCGCCTCACCACTCTCGGTGTGGCTGATGGGACTGTTTGCGAGTTCGTCCGATGTCGGCGTCCTCAACAGCTTCATCACCCTCGGCTGCGTCTACTTCGTATTCATGATGGTGGGCTCGCTGATCGTGCGGGTGCCGGCGCCGGGGTGGAAGCCTGAAGGTTACGTGCCGCCTGCCAACGCGACCAAGCTGATGACCAAGAACGACGTGTTCGTCTATCAAGCGATCAAGACGCCGCAGTTCTGGCTGATCTGGGTCGTATTGTTCTGCAATACCACCGCCGGCATCGGGGTGCTCGGCCAGGCCTCGGCGATGAGCCAGGAGATGTTCCCCGGCCAGATCACGGCGGTTGCCGCCGCCGGCCTCGTCGGCCTGATGAGCCTGTTCAATATGGGCGGCCGTTTCAGCTGGGCCTCGCTGTCGGATTTCATCGGACGCAAGAACACCTACTTCGTCTACATGATGCTCGGCTTCGCGCTCTACGTGACGGTGCCTTATGCCGGCGCCAGCGGCAATGTCGTGCTGTTCGTCGCCTGCTTCGTGATCATCGTCAGCATGTATGGCGGCGGTTTCTCGACGGTGCCTGCCTATCTGCGCGACATGTTCGGCACCCGCTATGTGGGCGCCATCCACGGTATCCTGCTCACCGCATGGTCGGCGGCCGGAATCGCCGGTCCGGTGCTGATCAACTACATCCGCGAATACAATGTCAGCCACGGCGTGCCGAAGGCGCAGGCCTACAACACCACCATGTACATCATGGCCGGACTGCTGGTGGTCGGCTTCCTCGCCAATCTCTGCGTCAAAGCCGTCGACAAGCGGCATCACATGAAGCCCGAGGACGAAACCGATCTTGAGCCGGCGCGCGCTCAAGCTGCGGCGGCGCATGCGCAAGTCATGCCCCGCCGCGCATAAGGAGGCGACCATGAAGACACTTTCGCAAGCCGAAGCACCATTCTCGCAAGCTCTCTTCAACTGGGCGGCCGATCGGATCTCACGCGCGATGACGGCGATCAAGCCGAAACATCAAGCGAGCCAGATCGCGGCCGACGTTGCCGCCAGCGGCAGTCCAGCGGGCGCATGAGCACGACCATGCAGACAACGAAATCCGAGGCCAACACCACGCCGCTGCAACTGGCTCTGGCCTGGAGCTTTGCCGGCATCCCGTTGCTCGCTGGCGTCGCGCAGACGCTGGTCAACGCCATCAAGCTGTTTCATTAGGCCGCGAACCATGCCCTCGTCGAACGACAACGGCGGCGCGTTTCTCAGCGAATTGCGCCGCCTGATCGGCGACGAGGGATTTACGATCTCGATCCTAGCCGGGGTAGCCGCCGCGGCGATCCTCGCATTCGGGTTCGGCGCGACGGCCGATATCGTCGCCACGATGCTTGTCGTCGGCGTGGTGAGTGCGCTGGCAGAGACCAGGCTTCGAAAATCTTGATTACGCCTTTGCGCTGCCGGCATGACCGGCTTCGGCGAGTTGACGCTTCAATTCCCTGACTTCCGCGAAATGTTTCGTCACGTCACGCAGCACCGCCACGGTGCCGGTGACCTGTTGTGTCGCGTCGCGCAGCATCACGATGGTGAATTCGACCGAGATCCGGCGTCCGTCTTTGGTCAACGCCGGCACCGACAGCAGGTCGCCGGCGCCATAGCGGCTGGTCCCTGTCGCCATCGTGTGGCGGTAGCCGCTCCAGTGCCGCGCCCGCAGGTTCTCCGGAATGATCAGATCGAGCGACTGGCCGGCGGTCTCGGCCGCCGTGAAACCGAAGATCCGTTCGGCGCCGGCATTCCAGAATGCGATGCGGCCATCGCGATCGGTGGCGATGACAGCGTCGGAAGCGCTGTTGAGCAATGCGTCGCCAAGTCCATCAAGAATCGTCATTGCGCTCATCCGCCCGGCATCCCGTTGATATCTGCGTGTGAACCCGCTGCCCCACTCTGACAAGCGAGGAAAGTCGATGGCAGCGATCGGCAATGCCGATAGCAAACCGGCTGCGATCAGCGTCTCTTGCGCGCACCGCGTTTGACCGGCGCCGCGGAATGTGCGGCTTGTTCCCTGTGCGCCTCGGCAGCGCGATGCATGAGTTCGACCGCGCGCGTCACCTGCTCGCCGTCGCGGTCCAGGGGATAGGCGACATAGGCCGGCATCGAGAACGCCGGCGCGCCTGCGACCGCATGCAGCCGCCTGGTCCGCAGCAGCGGCTCCACGATCCGCCGCGCGAAGAAGCCGGAACCGCCGTTTTCGAGGACGTGCTGCAATCCGAGCCAGCCAATATTGGCCGTCAGCGCCGAGCCCGGATAGTTCGGAAAGAACACGCTGTGGCGGGCGTAGAATTCGGGCCCCCAGTCGACATAGACATAGCCCGCTTGCGGCTCCGGGGCGCTTTTCGGATCGGTCGAAACCAGAATCAGTTGCTCCTCGAACAATTGCTCGACCCTGAGGCCGGGTCGGCTCTGCGGCGTGTACATCACGCCGATGTCGATGCGCCCCTCGACCAGCCCCTGCATCAATTCCGGTTCGAGCGCGCTCTCAGCGCGGACCGAGATATCCGGCTGCTCGGCCTGCATCAGCGGCAACCACCGCAACAGATATTCTTCCCACAGGCCGATGCGGCCGCCGACCACCAACGTGCCCGAAAAACCCTTGGGAATACCGACATCGTGGCGGGCCAGTTCGACGGTGCGGACCAACGCCGAGGCGTGACGCTGAAATTGCCGGCCCGCCGACGTCAGCGTGGTGCCGGCCTTGTTGCGCACGAACAGCGTGCAGCCGAGCTGTTGCTCCAGCGTGTGAATACGGGTGCTGACCGTCGACTGGCTGACGTGCAGGCGTTCCGCCGCGCTGATGAAGTTGCCGGAGGTCACGACCGTCAGGAAGGTCCGGGCCAGTTCGGTGTCCATCGCGAGTTAATCCTAACATCGGCGATACCGATATCAAAGGCCGTCTT
>JAIEPP010000559.1 GCA_019748335.1 Xanthobacteraceae bacterium | reverse complement strand
TGGTTGACGCGGCGCCATGCGATGTCGGTGACATGCAGCAGGCCGTCAATGCCGCCGAGATCGACGAACGCACCGTAGTCGGTGATGTTCTTGACCACGCCGTCGATGATCTGACCCTCTTCGAGGTTTTGCACCAGTTCCTGACGCTGTTCGGCGCGGGTCTCTTCGAGAACCGTGCGGCGCGAGACGACGATGTTGCCGCGGCGGCGATCCATCTTGAGAATCTGGAACGGCTGCGAATTGTTCATCAGCGGCGCGACATCGCGGATCGGGCGAATGTCCACCTGCGAGCGCGGAAGGAAGGCGACAGCACCGTCGAGATCGACGGTGAACCCGCCCTTGACCTGATTGAAGATGACGCCGTGAACCTTCTCGTTGTTGTTGAAGGCCTTCTCAAGCTTGCCCCAGCTTTCCTCGCGGCGCGCCTTGTCGCGCGACAGCACGGCTTCGCCGAGTGCGTTCTCGATGCGGTCGAGGAACACCTCGACTTCGTCGCCGACCTTGAGATCGGCCTCACGGCCGGGGCCATTGAATTCGCGGAGAGCGACACGGCCCTCGGTCTTCAGGCCGACGTCGATGACGGCCATGTCCTTTTCGATCGCAACAACGATGCCCTTGATAACGGAGCTTTCCTGCAGGTTGCCGCCTGCGAAGGACTCGTCGAGCATCGCGGCGAAATCGTCGCGGGACGGATTATAGGAAGCAGCAGTCGAAGCCATTTGTTCTCCAGATGCGGGATGCCGGCATTCGGGTTGATGAGCGTATCGGGACGTCCAGTGCCAAAGGTCCGCAACCCTTGACGACCGCCTTTCGCAAACGAGTATTTGCGAAAACGGGCCGGCTGATGCCTGCACGAGCGATACGATTGCTTTTGTCCGGGGCCGGTTAAGTCAGAGACCTGGAGCGGGCTTTCCTCCAATGACGGCTGGGATCAACCCATGGCCGGCCCGCTCGGACAGCCTCGACAATGTCGATGGCGGCCCGGACGGCGTGGATATAGCCCCGGAGGGCTTTTCGGGCAAGGCCGAATGGGGCCGGAAAGCCTTTTAAAGACTCATGAAAAGCAGGTTGAGGCCGCCAAAATGGGCGATTCAGCGCCCGGCGCGGACCGCATCAACGATCGCGATCGCAGCGCGAACTCCGGCCTCGATGTCCAGTTCCGAATTATCGAGCACATGAGCGTCGTCGGCCTGACGCAGAGGCGCCGCCGCCCGGTTCTTGTCCCGCTCGTCGCGTTTCAAAATATCGGCCAGCACCAGCGCCTCGTCGGCCGCCTCGCCACGGGCGCGGGCTTCCAGCGTCCGCCGCCTTGCGCGCACCACCGGGTCGGCGACAACGAAAATCTTCACGTCCGCATCCGGACAGATCACGGTGCCGATGTCACGGCCGTCGAGTACCGCGCCCGGCGGATCGGCCGCAAACTGGCGCTGAAAATTCACCAGCACCTCGCGAACTTTTGGAATCGCGGACACCACCGATGCCGCGTCGCCGACCATCTGCGTTTTGAGTATGGGATTGCCGAATTTCTCGGGATCGATTTCCATCGCCACCGCCACCGCGGCAGCCTCGTCCGTCAACTCCGCTCCGATTTCGAGCAGCGCCTGCGCCACGGCCCGGTAGATCACGCCGGTGTCGAGATGGCGATATCCGTAATGGTGCGCGAGGCGCTTGCCGAGCGTGCCCTTGCCGGATGCCGCAGGTCCGTCGATGGCGATAATCATGCGAATTCCCACTCTCCCAAGGGAAAGTCCGCCGTTACACCGGACCGTCACAATGGCTGGTAACGTTCAACACCGCCCACGCTCAACTTTCAAGCGGGTGGCGTTCCGCCGCTCCCCCCTATAGGTTTCCCGATCAGGCAGGCGCGCGCGTTTTGTGCCGTCTTTCCCGCGCGGAGCACGCCATGACGACACGCCTCGACGCCTTCCGTAGACTGTTGGCGCATGTCCGCGAGCGGTTGGGCTTCGGGCCTGGCTTTGTGCTGTGGGACGGTTCGACCGTGCCGGACAGTCTTCCCGCTAACGCGCTGGCGATCCGGATCGCCGACGAAGGGGCCATCGCCGCGCTGATGCGCCGGCCCAATCTACCGACGATCTGCAATCTGTGGGTAGCCGGGCGTCTCGACATCCTTAATGGCACGATATTCGATATGGTCGCGGCTCGACCGAAAACACGCAGCCGCGATACGCGCAAGGCGCTCGACAAGGGGCTCCTGTTCAACACGATGCGTCGGTTCCTGTTCCTGCCACGCGGTGGGCCGTGGCCGCTGGAGAAAATCGGAACGCAGGAAAAACCTGCCGACGGCGATGCCGCGCGCAATCAGGAAAATATCCAGTATCACTACGATCTGTCGAATAATTTCTATTCGCTCTTCCTCGATCCCGAGATGGTCTATTCCTGCGCCTATTTTACGGATCCCGGAAACGATATCGCCACCGCGCAACGCGACAAACTGGAGATGATCTGCCGCAAGCTGCGGCTCAAGGAAGGCGAACGTTTTCTCGACGTCGGATGCGGCTGGGGAGCGCTGGTGTGCCACGCCGCGCAGCATCACGGCGTCAAAGCCCGCGGCGTGACGCTGTCACAGCAACAATTCGATTTCGCGCAGGCAAAAATCGCAAGGCTTGGGCTGGCCGACCGGGTCACGGTTGAAATGAAGGACTTCTCCGCTCTCGATGGAGTCTTTGACAAGATCGCTTCGATCGGCATGTTCGAGCATGTCGGAATCGTCAACTATCCTGCGTATTTCCAGACTATCAACCGGCTGCTTAGTCCCAGCGGACTTTATCTGCATCATTCCATCGCGCGGCCTGCCAAACGCACCGAGCGTCAATTCCGCCGCAGCGGCGCGGCATCTCAGGCGATTCAAAAATATATTTTTCCGGGCGGCGAACTCGATCACCTCGGCATGTCCATCGCCAATCTGCAGCGTTATGGTTTCGAAGTGCATGACGTGGAAGGCTGGCGCGAACATTACGCCAGAACATGCCGGCACTGGCACGACCGCTTGCAAGCCAATCGGGCAGCGGCCGAAAGCGAAGTCGGCATAGAAAAGACGCGGCTCTGGCTGCTCTATCTCGCGGGCTGCTCAATCGGCTTCGAGCGCGGCATGATCGGCATCTTTCAGACCTTGACGTCTAAACGTCAGCGCGGCTCGTCCGGCGTGCCGCTGACCCGCGCCGATCTTTACCGTTAGTTCAAAGCCGGGTCAGGCGAACTCGGCACCGAGGCCGCGCATCATCGGAATGAAATCGGGGAAACTGGTCGCGATGAATGCGGTGTCGTCCACCCTTACGGGCTGATCCGACGCCAGCCCCATCACCAGCGCCGACATCGCGATGCGGTGATCCATGTGCGTGGACACAAGGCCGCCGCCCGGCACATGACCCTTGCCTTCGACAATCAGATCGTCGCCGGAGACTTCAACCTTCACGCCGTTGACACGCAGCATGTCAGCGGTCGCTTCAAGGCGGTCGGATTCCTTCACGCGCAATTCTTTCAGGCCGCGCATGACGGTGGTGCCTTCGGCGAAAGCGGCGGCGACCGCGAGCACCAGATATTCGTCGATCATCGAGGGCGCGCGTTCCGGCGGCACCGTGACGCCGCGCAGCTTGGATGCGCGGACACGAAATTGCGCCATTGGCTCGCCTGCATCGCCACGCGGCCCGCTCTCTTCCAATGAAGCCCCCATCTCGCGCAGTGTAGTGAAAAGACCCGTGCGCAGCGGGTTCGTCATGACATCGCGCAGCGTAATGTCCGATCCCGGCACGATCAGTGCCGCGACGATCGGAAACGCAGCCGATGACGGATCGGCCGGCACTCCGACATCCGCGCCGTGCAGCTCGGGCTGGCCGGTCAGCGAGATTCTACGACCATGCATTCCCTCTTTTTCCGAAACAATCTCGGCGCCGAAATGCGCGAGCATCAGTTCGGTATGGTCGCGGCTGGCCTCGACTTCAATAACCGTGGTGATGCCAGGCGCGGACAGGCCGGCCAGCAACACCGCCGACTTGATCTGCGCCGACGCCACCGGTGTGCGGTAGGACATCGGAATGGGATCGCGGGCGCCTTGCAGTGTCATCGGCAGCCGGCCGCTGTCGGCATTTGATGTGACCCGCGCACCCATCAATTTGAGCGGATCGAGAATCCGGCGCATTGGGCGTTTGCGCAGGGACGCGTCGCCATCGAAAGTCGCGGCAATGGGACATCCCGCCACCGCACCCATCGCAAGACGGCACCCGGTTCCACTGTTGCCGAAGTCGAGCGGCGCGCGAGGCGCGGCAAATCCGCCGACACCGACGCCATGCACGGACCAGGCGCCCTCACCGGTTCGCTCGACCCGCGCACCGAGCGCGGCCATGGCCTTGGCGGTATTGAGAACGTCCTCGCCCTCCAGAAGGCCCGAAATCCGGGTCTCGCCCACAGCCAGCGCGCCCAGAATCAGGGCACGATGCGAGATCGATTTATCGCCTGGAACGCGAACTTGGCCCTGAAGAGCGGTGCTGCGCTTCGATTCAAGCGGCGTTTTGGGGGCAGAATGGGTCAAGACGGCGATCCTTCAGGTCAACGCGGCTCCTACCATGGCGCGGGGGACAGGTCACGTTAGTAGCGTGGATTTGACATTCGCTACCCGCTGGCCGCAGCCTCACAAAGCGAATGTCAAATCCAAAACGCCACTAGAAACTTGTATTTGCTAGTGGTCCTTTGGTTCTCACATTCGCATCGGTGCCGGCCGAAACTGGGCGCGAATGTGAGAACCGGGCCACTAGGGTCATTATGCCCGCGAACCGCTATTGACAGCAGCGATGCAACTAGCCAAGTGAAGCACCGTTTTTCAAGAACACCCCCAGACTTCCCAGGACGCAGCCCGTGGCCAAAGCCGATCTCGGAACCAAACGCACTTGTCCGACAACGGGCAAGAAGTTCTACGACCTCAACAAGAATCCGGTAATCTCACCCTATACCGGGGAGATCGTGCCGATTGCGCCAGTCGCGCCGCCGCGCGGCCGTGGCGATGCCGCCGCCCGCGCCTCTGCTGCTGCTGCCGCCGCCGTTGTCACACCGGAACCGGTGGAGGCCGAGGAAGAATTGGTCTCGCTGGAGGAAGCCGACGCCGAAGAGAACACCGGCAAGGTTAAGGCCGTGGTGCCTGAATCCGAAGATGACATCGAAGTGGATGAGACACTGGACGACGATGACGACGATTCGACCTTCATTCCTGAAGAGGAAGAAGACGACGAAGACGTCACCGACATCATCGGCGACGTCTCGGACGACGAAGAGACTTGAGATCGGGCCTGAACTGTGATTGTTCAGGCGTCTCCGGCGACTCGATATTCTGATATAATGTGAGACTGGCGAATTCGAAAAAGCACCAGCTTCGAATTCGCAGCAATGATGGGGCCATAGCTCAGCTGGGAGAGCGCTTGCATGGCATGCAAGAGGTCGGCGGTTCGATCCCGCCTGGCTCCA
>JAIEPP010000449.1 GCA_019748335.1 Xanthobacteraceae bacterium | reverse complement strand
GCAGATGAAGTGGCGCGGCGGCGGACCTTTGCCATCATTTCGCATCCGGACGCCGGCAAGACCACGCTGACCGAAAAGCTGCTGCTGTTTGGTGGCGCCATCAACCTGGCCGGCCAGGTCAAGGCCAAGGGCGAGCGGCGCAACACCCGTTCCGACTGGATGAAGATCGAGCGCGAGCGCGGTATCTCGGTCGTCACGTCAGTGATGACGTTCGAGTTCCAGGACCTCGTCTTCAACCTCTTGGACACGCCGGGCCATGAGGACTTTTCGGAAGATACCTACCGCACCCTGACCGCGGTCGACTCCGCCGTGATGGTGATCGACGCCGCCAAGGGCATCGAGGCGCGCACCCGAAAACTGTTCGAGGTGTGCCGGCTGCGCGACATCCCGATCATCACCTTCATCAACAAGATGGATCGCGAGAGCCGCGATACCTTCGACCTGCTGGACGAGATCGAGAAGACGCTGGCGCTCGACACCGCGCCGATGACCTGGCCGGTCGGCCGCGGTCGCGATTTTCTCGGCACCTATGACGTCATCAATGGCGGCGTGCGGCTGCTGGAAGGCGGCGGCGCCAAGACCGGCGCGGCGCAGCAGATCGACATCGCCGAACTCGCCGGCCGCAACGCCAATCTCGACGTCGGCGAGATCAAGGAAGAACTGGCGCTGGTGTCGGAAGCCTGCAAGCCATTCGACCTGGCGGCGTTTCGCGAAGGCCATCTGACGCCGGTCTATTTCGGCAGCGCGCTGCGCAATTTCGGCGTCGGCGATTTGCTGGAAGGCCTCGGCAAGTTCGCGCCGCCGCCGCGCGCGCAGGATTCGAACCTGCGCAAGGTCGAGGCCGCCGAGCCGCGCATGAGCGCCTTCGTGTTCAAGATCCAGGCCAATATGGATCCTAACCACCGCGACCGCATCGCGTTCGCGCGGTTGTGTTCCGGCAAGCTGGTTCGCGGCATGAAGGCAAAACTGGTGCGCACCGGCAAGAACATGTCGCTGTCGTCGCCGCAATTCTTCTTCGCCCAGGATCGCTCGGTGGCGGACGAGGCGTTTGCCGGCGACGTCGTCGGCATTCCCAATCATGGCACGCTCCGCATCGGCGACACCCTGACCGAGGGCGAGGACATCACCTTCGTCGGCGTGCCCAGCTTTGCGCCGGAAATCGTCCGCCGCGTCCGCCTGACCGATGCGATGAAGGCCAAGAAGCTGAAAGAAGCGCTGCAGCAGATGTCGGAAGAGGGCGTGGTGCAGGTGTTCCGGCCGCGCGACGGCGCGCCGGCGCTGGTTGGCGTCGTCGGTCCGCTGCAGCTCGACGTGCTCAAAGCCCGGCTCGACGCGGAATACTCGCTGCCGGTGGAATTCGAAGTTTCCGAATTCCAGCTGGCGCGCTGGATTTCCTCCGACGACCGCAAGAAGCTCGACGCCTTCGTCGCCGCCAACAATTCCGGTATCGCCGACGACGTCGACGGCGACCCGGTGTTCATGGCCAAGAACGAGTTCTATCTCGGCTATACCCGTGAACGCGCCGAGGGCATCAATTTTTCCAACGTCAAGGACGTGAAGAAGAAGGCGTAGGCGAGGGCGCGTTGCCCAAATTCCCGCCGTCGTCCTCCGCGAAAGCGGGGGACCCAGACGCCGTGGCCTCTACGCAGATCACTGATGTCTCTGGAATACTGGATCGCCCGCTTTCGCGGGCGATGACTTGGCTAGCATTCCGACATATGCATCCAGTGGATGCCTCCATGCGCGCCCCGCCGGAACACACCTCTTGCGCCGCCTCGTCGCCTCATAAAGTATCCATTGGATGCTTTAACAAAAAGGGAGGCACCCATGACCAATCTCGCCACGTATTCCCGTTCCGGCCCCGTCGGCACCATCGTGATGGACGACGGCAAGGCCAATGTGATGTCGGTTGCGATGCTGAATGCGCTGCATGCGGCGTTCGACCAGGCGGAAAAGGACAAGACCGTCGTGATCCTCAAGGCGCGCGGAAAGCATTTTTCCGGCGGGTTCGACCTCGGCGTGTTCGCCAAGGGGAGTGCCGAGGACCAGTACCTGATGGTGAAGGCGGGCGCCGAGCTGGCGCTGCGCATCCTGTCGTTTCCGACGCCGGTCGTCGCAGCCTGCCAAGGCAATGCGTTCCCGATGGGCGCGTTCCTGATCATGTCCAGCGACCACCGCATTGCCGCCGAGGGCAATTACCGGATCGGCATGAACGAGGTCGCGATCGGGCTGACGGTGCCGCGTTTTGCGATCGAGATCGCACGGCAGCGGCTGACGCCGGCCTATTTCAGCCGGGTGGTGATGACAGCGGAAATGTTCGGGCCTGCCGAAGCGGTCACGGCCGGATTCTTCGATCGGGTGGTGCCGGCGGAGGCGCTGGATCGAAGCGCCGAGGAGGCAGCCCAGGCGCTTGCCACGCTCAATATGGCGGCCCATGCCGCCACCAAGGCACGCGCCCGGGGCGCAGTCATCAGGATGATCCGGGCCACGATCGATGAGGACATCACCCCGCAATATGGTGCGAACCGCGTTGCCAGCCGGGCCTCGGCCTGAGGGGAAGGACGATCACCGGCGCGGTGGCGTTATGGCGGCTGCCTTTGTATGAAGGGGTTATGACCGTAAAGCCGCGCCGGGCGACCTATCGCCACGGCAACCTGAAATCGGATGCCCTGAAGGCTGCCACCCACCTGGTGGCCGAGGCCGGCCATGAGCAATTGAGCTTGCGCGCGGTCGCGGACGCGGTCGGCGTCGCGCATCGGTCGCTGTACAATCACTTTGCCGATCGCGAGGCGCTGCTCGATGCGGTCGCGACCGACGCCTATATTCGGCTCGCCGCCATTCTCGTCAAGGCCAAGACGCCGGAGGACTACACCGCGAAATATGTGCGGTTCGCGCTGGCCAATCGCTCGCTCTATGCGCTGATGACCAGCCGTCCGCATGCGACGATGAAGCACAATCCGCCGCTGCAGCAGGCGGTCCACAAGGTCATCACCGAGGCGATGCGGATCTTCTGCCAGGATATCGCGAGCCCGGCCGAAAGGCGCCGCGCCGTGATGAAGGTCTATATCACGCTCTATGGCGGCATTTCGCTCTATGCCACGGGGGTACTCGACCAGCCCAGCGAGAAGGCGCTGATTGCGGAACTCTCCGCCATGAACGCCCGGCCGTGAACCTTAAGGATACGAACGCGAGGATGTGAACGCGGTCCGCCTTGATGCCGACTACGGCGCGGACCAAGTTCATCTCCGATAAGGCTCTGGACCGGCCAACAAGGGACCATCGCATGTTCCGGCGCATCATCATCTGCCTGATCGGCCTGTTGGTCGGCTTGAGCGCCGCCGATGCCCGGCCGCGGCGCCAGATCGACGCGACGCCGTTTTCGCATGCGCCGTGCAGCGTATTGGACAACCGCCCGTGCACGCCGTCTTTTTGCAGCGTGTTCGACCGCGGGCCCTGTATTCCCGAGATCGATTATCCCATCGGCGAAAACCTGCAACTGACGATCGAGACGGTACCGCGGCAGGACCAGGCCGCGAAATATCAAAAGCCGGACCACGACCTCGACACCATCGGCGATCTCTTCGCGGCGCTGCGGTCCTGCTGGATCCCGCCGCCGGCTGAGGACGCGCGGCAGGGCATGCAGATGTCGGTGCGGTTCAGCTTCAAGCGCTCGGGCGAGATCATCGCCGCGCCGCGCCTGACCTATTCCACGGCGGGAGTTTCCGCGGATACCCGCACCACCTATCTGAAGGCGATCAACGCCTCGCTGGACGCCTGCACGCCCCTGAAGTTTACCAGCGGCCTCGGCGGCGCGCTGGCCGGCCGCCCGATCGCGATCCGCTATGTCGACAACCGCGAACTGGGCAAGCAGTCCGGCACCCCCTGAAGGCCGCGATCGAGCGGCGGGTGGACGCTGAACCCGGCGTCATTCCCGAGCGACCAAACCGGGATATGCGGCGGCTTGGTGCCGGCGCCCGTGCTGGTGGACCTATGGCCGCTCTCCGTCTGGAATCTCCGCAATTGTCGTTTGTCGACGGCTCGCTCGGAATCGGGCGGTTCGCGCAGGCGCCGATCCGGATTTATCCGGGTTTTCTGCTGGCGGCGGGGCTGTTGGCGATGCCGAACTGGTGGCGGTGGCCGGGCTTGCCCGGTATGGCCCTGTTCGTGATCGCCCTCGTCACCGTGTTTGCCTCGGTGTTATTGCACGAACTGGCACATGCCGTGGTCGCCGAACGTTACGGGGTCGCGGCGCGGCGGATCGATCTTTATCTGTTCGGCGGGGTGGTGGCGCTCGACGCGTTGCCAAAGGCGATGCGGCAGGATTGCGCGATCGTCATGGCCGGGCCGCTTGCCAATCTCGTATTGGCTGGAATTGCCTGTGCCCTGCTGATCCTGGTCGGCGGCGGTCCGTCGCAGCCGGTGGTGCATGGCGGCCTGTGGGCGGACGCCATTTTCGCGCCGCATGTGGCTGGGCGGGCGCTGACCTTCGCGCTCTATCTCAATCTCGGCCTGTTTGCGGTCAATATGCTGCCGGCGTTTCCGCTCGACGGCGGCAGGCTGCTGTTCATGCTGATCGCACAGCGATGGGACCGGCGCACCGCCACCATCGTGGTGGCCCGGTTTGGCGTGTACTTGGGACTGGCGAGTTATCTGCTGTTTCTGGCGACGGCGATGATCGGTTGCCCGATCTGGTCGCCGCCGGACGCCGGGGTCAATCTCAGGGCTTTGAAGGCCGCCGAGGGCGACGGCACGTCCTACTACTGATTTCAGCCGATCTCTCGGTGCAAATTGCCGGCATTGCGGGGCGCGCGGCGAACCCGGAATCTTGACGGCTCATGTGCCGTGCATTTTCGCGCATTGCGGGCCAAGCCCTTAAAGTGATACCCGATTAGCCGGAAAACAGCCGTGCAAGGGGAACGTCATGGGACTGCTGGTGATGATCCTGGGTCTGATGCTGTTTTTCGGCGTCCACACCCTCACCACCCAACGCGAGCTGCGCGCGCGGTTCATCGGCTCGATGGGCGAGGGCGGTTACAAGATCTTTTATTCGCTGGCCTCGGTGGCGGGCCTGGCGTTGATCGCCTGGGGCTTTGGCGCGTATCGCGCAACCGGCTGGATCGATGTCTGGAATCCGCCAAAGACGTTCAAGCATATTACCGTCGCCCTGATGCTGCCGGCGGTCATTCTGGTGGTCGCGTCCTATCTGCGCGGCCGCATCTACACGACGCTGAAACATCCGATGCTGACCGGCATTAAACTGTGGGCGGCAGCGCACCTGCTCGCCAATGGCGATCTCGGTTCGATCATCCTGTTCGGCTCGTTCCTGGCGTGGGCGGTGTTCGACCGCATTTCGCTCAAACACCGTCCCGACGCCGGCGCACCGCCGATCCCCGTCGGTGGTCCCGGCAACGACCTGATCGCGATCGCGGTCGGGATCGTCGCCTATCTGGCGCTGGC
>JAIEPP010000035.1 GCA_019748335.1 Xanthobacteraceae bacterium | reverse complement strand
CGAAAGCGTGGCCGCATCACGATCTCTTGACGGGCAAAGTGCTCTTGGATCCGGTCCCGGAACTCGCACCGGAGGCGATCGATATAAGGAAACGAGGCCAAGTCTGCGGCGCGCACGACATCGACGCTGGCGAGCGGATGCTCCGCAGCGCAGCCGAGCACGAGACGTTCCCGGAAGAGCGGACGCACGTCCAGCTTGGCATCAGTTCTCGACTCACGCGGCAGGATGCAGGCGTGGTACCTGCCCGAAAGGATTTCTGCCGTGTATTCGTTGGATTGAAGAGCATGAATCTTGATCCGGACCGTTGGGTTCTGCTCCAGTACCTGCAGGAAGAACGACGTGAACGCATTTGGGCTCACCGAGGGCGCCACCGCGATGTTGAGGACGCATTGACTACCGAGGGCCCAATTCTCCGAGTGCTGGCGCACGCTCTTCAAGGCAAGCTGCACCTGCCTGAAATCCATCTCGATCTCCTGCCCAAGCCCGGTCAGTCGGCTGTTTTTGCCGTCGCGATAGATCAATGGCCCGCCAAGCTCTTCTTCTAAACGACGAATGGCTCTGGTCAGGCTGGGCTGCGAGATGCCGCTCAATTGCGCTGCAGCGGTGAAATTCAGCGTCTCGGCCAAATTGATGAAATACTCCACCTGATTGAGTTCCATAGCTTTGCGGCCCGATCAAATCACAATGTTTCATCCCGCTGCCACTTGGAATGCGCTGCCGCGCTGGCCCGGAATATGTGTGCTCGACGCATATAGTTGTTAATGGGCCCTTTGTCTATGTGCATGGTGCATATATTATGGGCATGTCCTTTGCGACCCACTTTGTATTGAAACGCTCCGGTTTTACCCACGCCACGAAGCGGCCGCCCCTTGATTGACGGCCCAGTGACCGCCTTCATCCGAGCGAAGATGCGGGGCTCCGTGTCCTTCACCGATCATCCATGCGGTTCGTCGACGTAAACCTAGGTATGCTTGGTTGGGATATACGGATGATCCCACGTCGCAAATTTCCCAGAGACCGCGTATCATGTCCCTGATCACCGCTTCGCCGAAGCGCGCGCCGCATTGTCATCAGCCAATGCCATGCGTCCGACCGTTTCGCGGTCGCCGCCGGCGGCACTCTGAATGGAAACCTGTAGATCACCACCGATTTGGCTTAGGCCATGTAACGGCTTCGCGTGGTCGATCTAGCTCACTCACGGCTGATTTCCGGCTCCTCAGCGGGGCATGCGACGACCATCCGGTCGTCCGAAATCAGCAGAATCAAAAGCCGACCAGGCTTGAACGACCGCTTGAACTCGTCGCCAATAGCAGCCATTCGGCCGCGGGACCGTTGGGGTGTACCGATCTCGGTGCAGCGAAAGCTACGATTCTAGTCTCCTGTCCGATCGTCGTGCTGCGCGATTGCCTTTGCGAGACAACCGATCAGGTGATCCTGATCCACGGGTTTTGTAAGAAAACACATTGCTCCGTCCTTTAGCGCTCGGGCGCGGACCCTATCCTCCGGAACAGCCGTGATGAAGATAAACGGCACCCGGTTGCCCTGGGCCCGAAGCCTGAATTGGAGCTCGATCCCACTGGTTTCCGGCATCCGCACATCGGCGATCACGCACCAGGACTGCGTCAATTGCACCGACTGCAGAAAAGCTTCCGCAGAGTGAAATGCATGAACCACGTATCCGAGGGAACGCACAAGATTGCTGATGGCGGTGCGGACGGAAGCATCGTCGTCAATGACCGAGATCACCGGAACTTCAACCAAATCGATTAATCCTGGATACTGAGCGAAGGAAAATGTTCGCGCCAAGATTGCGCCAGCATATGCCTTGACGCACTCATACTAACGTTTTGGTTACGAATTTGTCTTGTTGATCCCGAGCGCCTCTGCCATCCTGACCAAGTCCGCCACGGATCGCGCCTCCATCTTCTTCATCATGTGTCCGCGATGAATTTTCACCGTGATTTCGCTGACATCCAGCTTGGCCGCAATTTGCTTGTTCATCAGTCCGGACGTGACGAAGGAGAACAACTCGCTCTGCCGCGGCGTCAGCGCTTGATGACGCTGTCGCAGCGCGGAGGCGGCCTGCACGCCGGCTCGCCTGGCGACGTCCTGCGCAAGCGCCCGGGTCACGGCGTCCAACATGTCCTGATCGCGGAACGGCTTGGTCAGGAAATCGATGGCTCCCGCCCTCATAGCCTGCACGGTCATGGGAATATCGCCATGTCCGGTCATGAAAATGATGGGAATATGGATTCCGGCTTTGGCCAGTACATCCTGAAATTCCAGGCCGCTGACGCCCGGCAGGCGAATGTCCAGTACCAGGCAACTGGCCACGCCCGGCAGCTTGCTGTCCAGCAGCTCGGACGCCGAACTAAACACCTTCACCGCCAGCTTCATCGAACGGAACAGGTAGGTCAGGGCCACCCGCATCGATTCGTCATCGTCCACCACGAGGACGACTTGCTGCGGATCGGTCTTTTTGTTCATGATCGATTACCAGCCCGACCGACACGGCACCACCACTACCACGAGCCCTTGCCGGGTCGGTGTCTACCGCCAAATGAACCATATGGGAAATTCAATGGCCCATGCACGCTTAAACGGTGGGCAAGGCGAACTGGAACGTCGCGCCCGGCTCCCTGCCGTTGCCCGTCACCCATAGGCGACCGCCATGGACTTCGACAATGGAACGGCAGATCGACAGCCCCATGCCGAGGCCGCCAGGCTTGGTGCTGAAGAACGCCTCGAAGACGTGATCCGCCGCGGCTTCATCCAGGCCGGCCCCGCTGTCTTTCACAGCCACAAGAATCCGGCTTGCCTCATCGGGACGGGATTGAATCACCAGGATGCGGGATCGGTCGATCGCCTGCATCGCTTCGATGCCATTCATGACCAGATTGATGATGACCTGCTGGATCTGAACGCGATCCGCCACGACCGGCCGCATTCCCGGCTGCAACTCCAGCCGCAGCACGACATTCTGCGCGGTCAACTCACGCTGCAGCAGTGCCGCTACCTCTTGGATGGTCACGTTGATGTCCAGCGGCAGCATCCGGGTATCCGCCTTTTTCATCAGGTTACGGACCCGTTGAATGACATCAGCCGCACGATTTCCGTCTTTGACGATCCATTCTACGGCGCCGCGCACATCATCCAGATCGGGATCATCATGATGAAGGAAGCGCAGGCACGCCTGCCCATTGGCAACGATGGCCGCAAGCGGCTGATTGACTTCATGGGCAATCGTGGCGCTGATTTCGCCCAGCGTCGCCACCCGGCTGGCGTGGGTCAGCGCGGACTGGGCGGCGTGCAGGGCCTGCTGCGAGTTTCGCGCGCTGGTGATGTCCATGAGCGCGCCGACCACTTCTTCCTTGCCCGACCCGTAGGCCATGCGGTGCGCGACCACTCGGACATGCTTGATCCGTTCATCGGACATCAACAGCCGCACTTCGGAATCGTGGCCTCGCAATCCGGTGGCCACGCTATTCAATCCCTGCTGCATCAGATTGCGATCGTCAGGGTGGACACGCTGCAGGATGAGGTCAATGGAGGGCCTGACGGCCCGGTCGACGCCGAGGATCGGAAAGGTCTCATCGGACCAGAAATGATCGTCCCCGACCGTGTCCCAGGCAAAGCTGCCGGTCAGGCTGAGCTTCTGAGCTTCGGCCAGATAGGCCTCGCTTCGCTGCAGGGCATTTTCCGCACGCTTCCGGTCCTCGATATTGAAGCCGATGGAATACCATTTGACAATCTTTCCCTCAGCATTGCGCAGCGGCACTCGGCGTATGGAAAACCATCGAAACATTCCATCGGCGCCGCGGATCGGCGCCTCCGTCGACAGCGGCTCACCGCTCTTCAGGCAGGCGCGCCACAAAGCGCGCTCGGGATCGTCGGAACGAAACAGGGCATTGCCGCGGTCGCTCACGGCCTCCTCCAAGGTCAGACCGACATAGTCGATCCAGGTCTTGTTGACGTAGCTATGCACGCCATCCGGCCGATACGTGGAGACCATGGCGGGAATGCTATCGATCGTGAGCTGGAGTTCCCGCTGCGCTTCCGCAAGTTGCGCCTTGCTGCTACGCAGGGCGTCTTCGGCGCGCTTGCTATCTTCGATGTCGTAACCAACGCCATACCAAGCGACCACGTCGCCACTCTCGTTGCGCACTGGAACGCGGCGTAGCAAGTGCCAGTAATATTCGCCGTCAGACCGCAATAGGCGTTGCTCGGTTTCGAACGCTTCGCCCGTCTCCACATGATGCTCCCACGCCCGATCGATTCGTAATCGATCATCGGGATGAACGATGAGGCTGCGATCCTTCCATATCTCCTGCGAGAGCCCGGTATAGGTGCGCCACGTCTGATTGACGAATTCGATCTCGCCATTGGGGCCGTGGCGCGCAGCCAGCGCCGGGATCGTATCGACCATCGCCCGCAGTGTTTCTTCCGACCGGCGCGCCCGGTCCTCGGCGAGCTTTCGCTCGGCATTCTCGCCGCGCAACGTTTCATTGGCATGTTCGAGTTGCAGCAGAGCGATCTTTTGCTCGTCGCGCACCCGCTTAAGCGCATCCGCCGACCGGCGCTGCGCCGCGCACAGGGACACCATTAACAATGCACCAACGGCGAACACAACCAGTTGCGGAATATCCTTCAGCGGGAACGCAAGGGAATGGAACGGCGGCACGAAGAAGTAATCGAAGGCCAGAATGGTGAGCAAGGTGGCAACAATGCCCGGAGCGGTGCCGCTGAACCACGTCACAAACATGATGCCGCAGAAAAACAGCGTGGCCGTTGGCGCAAAGCCGGACATGGGATGAAAGACCAAGCCGCCGGTAACTGCCGTTCCAACCGCCACGACCGCAATCGCATAGTCGAGTGTCCTCCGCCCCCGGCGTCGCCACGATACAGCGGAGGTCATCGTCTGTCTCCTCAAGAAAGTGCCGGGCCCTCGATACGGTGCGACCCCTAGCATAGAGGACGCCCCGTCTGTGAAAGCAAGGTCGCCATCGTATCCGAAAGTGAAGGCAAGGCATGGACGCCCAGATCGCGGGATTCTATCAGGAGCGTATGCTCGCCCACCGGGCCCGGCTGCCGCACCTCTGATATAGCCGGTCTGCCCGCAGGCTTCCCAGCCGTCGGCACGTCGAAGCCGCGGCTTGCCGCGGGGTAGACGCCGTCGATCGTGAGCTGACAGCGTCGTTGTCGGTTCCGGAGGTACGCGAGTCATCTTTGGTTGTCGCGACGCAGAGATTTCTTTTCCAACGCGCCGCAGGTATCGTTTAATAGCAACGGAAACGCCGCCACTGTTCACTACCACGCGTAACGAGAGGCAAGTTGTGCGATCTTTCGCATCTCGATTGGAGTAGTCGATCCCGAGATTGTCACAATCACCAGTTCGCGCTCCAAGGACAGGCCTTCGATAGGCCGTGTGACAAGCCCTGGTACCGCGCCCGAGT